>CAJWWL010000021.1 GCA_913048125.1 uncultured Opitutia bacterium
TGCGACCTTGACCACCTTCCTACGACTTCTGCTTTTCCTAAGATGAAATTGACAAGTTTAGAAGACGGTATTCGTCATTCTTTAGAATTCTATACTTCTGAAATGAATCATGGATTGCTTTCACGGGACGATATCCTTTGATGGGTTTGCAAAAAATAAACAAAAACAGTTATGTGGAAATAACTAAAAGCTACAAAGTATTAGCAGATATTGAAACATTTACACAGTTAAAGGGTTAGTTGAATGACAAAAGTTTATATAACTGGATTGGGTTTCATAACAAGCATTGGTAACTCAGTTGACGAAGTCTTTCATTCTTTGCGTGAAATGTCCTCTGGAATTGAACTTCATCCTGATTTACAATCCGAAGATTCACCTGTTAAAGTAGCAGGAACGATAAAAGGCTTTGATACCGCATCTATGGACCCTGAAGACTGGGTTTATCCAGATGAGTATCAACTGCGAAGGGATGTGTTGAGAAGCTTTTCACCTCATGTGCTTTACGCATGGTGTGCAGTCCAACAAGCGATAAAAACATCTTCATTACAAATTGAAGACATATCGAATGAAAATACGGGAATGTATACTGCTTCAGCTGGTTCGATGAATCGTATATTCCGGAATTTTCAACAGTTAGAAGACCGGGGTGTTATGGGCTGTAATCCTATGTCTATTGTTTCTTCTATTTCTGGCACCCTATCCTTCAATTTAATATCTGCGCTAAAAATACGTGGGTTTTCATGTGGTCAGGTATCCGCTTGTGCCTCTTCCGGTCATTCATTAGGTTTTGCTTTTGATGAAATCCGTCGAGGTCGTCAAAGTCGCATGTTTGTAGTTGGTGCTGAAGATTGTGATTTTCATAGTATTGTCCCTTTCTGTGGCATGCGCGCACTATCTCTCGAAGCTGACCCAATGATAGCTTCGCGCCCCTTTGACAGAAACCGTAAAGGTTTTGTTAGTACTGGAGGAGCTACGGTTCTTGTTCTCGAATCTGAGGAAGAGGTATCGCGTCGCGATGTGGATCCTATTGCAGAGATCGTCGGTTGGGGACAAGCGTCAGATGGTCATAATGTTGCGATTTCTCACCCTGAAGGAATTGGGCTTTCTGACGCTATGGGTAGGGCCTTGTCCGACGCACAAGTTAAGCCATCTGATATTGGATATATCAATGCTCATGCAACTGCTACTCCGATCGGTGACTTATCAGAGATTAAAGCAATCAAACGCATATTTGGTAACGATGGGGGAGGGATCCCCGTAAGTAGCACTAAAGGACTTACTGGTCATGGTTTATCTCTTTCGAGTGCCATGGAGGCTGGGTTTTGCTGTTTAGCCCTTCATCATGGGATTTTGCCTGGGTCAGCAAATATTGACGAGCTGGATCCAGATGCTGAAGGTCTAAATATTATAACAGAATCCGTTGAATCCAAACCTGATTACGTGCTAACTAATAGCAGCGGGTTCGGAGGTGCCAATGTGTCGGTAGTTCTCAAGAGAACTTAGATTGCACGATACAGCCTAAGTTTTTAGCATTTAAGAAGCGGTTTCAGTACCTCTTGACGTTCTGCTTCTTCAAAGGCATTGATTCCATCTTCAAGGTCATATACTTTAACGAGTTTCTCGACCGGAATTATTCCATTGTTGAGTAATTCAATAGCGCGGTGGTAGCTTTGGGTTGCCGAACCGTAACTTGTACGCACATCAATTTGTTTACGCACAAACTGGGTAACATCGAGCTTGGTCTCTTGACCATAAAGTGCAACTACTGTGACTGTACCGTCTGTTCGAACTGCTTGCCATGACGCAGATAGTGCAGGGCTTGCTCCAGAGGCTTCCAAAAAGGCGTCAGCCTCTTTGCCAAAGTGTGCCATTACTTGTTCGTGCAATGGTGGAAAGTCTGGGCCAACTGTTACCGTTTCAAACCCTATCTTGCGAGCTGTAGAAAGTCTAACTTCTTCATCTGCCGAGGTCCCAGAAATTAGTACTTCAGCTCCTATATGTCGTGCCACAATGGCGCAGAGCATTCCGATGATTCCCGGTCCTGAAACGATGACTTGATCGTCAGGTCCAATACTTGAGCGGTTGACTACGCAATGATCCGCTACTGAAAGGGGTTCAGTAAGTGCTGCGTCACGTAGGTCTAGGGTATCTGGGATTGGGTTTAGGAATTGCTGATCAACAGCGATGTACTCAGCCATGCCCCCATTGAGATGCAGTCCTTGTACTCGTCGGGTAGGTGAAAGCTGTGGGTCGCCAGCGAGAACATATGGACATTGTGGATTGGTGTATTGAATGGCGGTCAGCACTCCGCGATCGCCTAATGCCCAATCCTTCACATTTGCTCCTATGGATTCAACCGTGCCAGATACCTCATGACCAAAAGTAACTCTTTCGAGAACAGATTCATATCCAGCGTGATTAAGAAATGCGTGAAGGTCTGAGCCGCAGATGCCACAGTGGTCTACTTTAAGCAGAATTTGCTCTGGTCCAGGTTTGGGGGTCGGGACTTCTTCGATGTGAGCCGCGCGAGGTGCTTTTTCAAAACGTCGAAGTGCTTTCATGGTGTTTGGGGTACGAAATTTTTTGAAAATTTTAAAGTGGGTTTGTTCAGCCACTAGTGAATTGTGAATAACTTTTTAAATTAAATGAACAAAGGTACTTGGTTAAGCTCTATAATACATCTATCACATTCCCTTACCTAAAAAACAACACCGAATCACAACTCCCCCAAGAATGATTCTCAAATATCTTCGCCAATCCGTTATTAATGGTCTCTTCCTTTTGGTTTCTCTTGCCTCTTTTCAGCTAGGTACTGCTCAGAACGATAAAAAGAAAAAAGACCCGGCGCTAGACCTCTACTTCAGTGCGAATGGGCTCTACAATCGACGTCTTTATGAACTTGCTATAGACGAATATCGAAAATTTCTAAGTAAATACTCTACCCACGGTAAGGCTAATGATGCAAGGCTAGGTCTTGCGCTTAGTTTGTTCAGTAGCAATCGGCGTCTTGAGGCAGAACCCGAGTTTCGAAAGCTTTCTACCAACAGCCAATTGGCAAAATTGGCTCCTGTTCACAACTATTGGGGCCACTGCTTACTCGAGCAGAAGAAGTACGCCGAAGCTGAAAAGGCTTTTGTCTGGTCGGTTAAGAATCGGTCCGAACTTAGTGTTAAGGCAGATGCTTTAGCTGGGCTCTCAGAATCCCAGTATCGCCAGAAGAAGTGGGCCGAGCTTGGTAAGACTGCTTTGCAGTTGCGACAAGTTTCGCCCAAATCGCCACACCTTTTTCGTGTTGGATACCAAGGTGCTCTGGGATTGTTCGAGTCAAAGGATTTTGATGGTGCCTTGCAGCTCTTAAAGCCACTTTCCGGACAACTAGATAAGAATCCATTGGCTCAGCACATCACTTACTTACTGGCTGAATGCAATCGTGAGAAAAAAGACTATCCTGCAGCAGTAACGGCATATGCAATCGCCGCTAATAAACTAGAAGGTCCTTACACAGAAGAGGCCAGCTACCGTCTTGGTTACGTCCAGTTTCTCCAGGAAAAGTATGCCGAAGCTGTAAGGGATCTCGCATCATTTAAAAAGAGCTACAACACAAGCAAACTTCTCCCACAGGCCACTCTCTATCTCGGTCGTTGTTATTATGAATCTTCAGACCATAAAAAGGCCCGCAAAGAGTTTGCTGAGATAACTGGAAATGCTGATGTTGGCCCTGAGGCTACTCTCTGGTTGGGGCGTAGTTATCTAGAGAAAAATGCGTTCAAGGATGCGGAGCAAGCGCTCAACGCCAGCATGTCACGTCTAACCAATAGCCCACTTTATCCCGATTTGCTCTTTGACCTCGGCACTGCTCAACTTGAGCTGCAAAAGTACAAGGAGGCTGCTGGTGTATTCCAGAAATCTTATATTGCGGATGCCGATGGACCCAACGCAGCCAATTCACAGTGGCTTCACGCCTATGCCTTGCACCGAGGTGGTGACTATTCAGCCAGTGGGCAGGTCTGTAGCCAGTTTCTTGCAAAGTTCAAGAGTCACGAGAATGCCGGAAGTGCAGCCTTTATCAAAGCCGAGAACTTCTTTCTTCAGACCCCTCCCGTTTTGGCTTCTGCCATCGAAGACTACACCAATTTTATCAAAACCTACAAATCTCATGAACAAGTCCCTGTAGCTACGTTTCGTCTTGGACAAGCCCATTACCAAAAGAAGGATTTCCCCAAATCTCTTGAAGTACTGAAACCCCTGCTTTCGAGTCGGCAGAGTAATCCAGCCTTAGCCCAGCTTCTTTTTATTGCTGGGGATAGTGCTTTTCAAACCGATCAATGGGACTCTGCTGTTCAGCACTTTGGGAAATTTCTTCAAGAACAGGCAAATGCCGAAAACGTGGATGTCGCTACCTTTAAACGAGGCTTAGCCTATATCAAAAAGCAAGATTCTGCGAACGCTTCCAGTATTCTCACTGCCTTTGTGCAGAAGTACAAGAAGAGTGTACATTATCCCCATGCTCTAGTTGAACTGGGTCTGCTCTACTACCAGGGGGAAAAATACCCTCAGGCTGTGCAGAATCTAAACCAAGTTCCTGCCGCCTCCGAGCATTACCCGCATGCCCTCTATTACCTCGGTTATTCTTCACTCAAACAAAATAACCCTGATAGTGCGGCTACCTTCTTTCAGAAGTTAAGCTCCAAACATCCAGAGCATGAACTGGCCGCCGATGCCACTCTTCAGCAAGGTAAAATCCTCTTGGACAAGGAGGAATACAGCAAGGCTGTTGCCCCTCTTCAAAAATTCATTAACGCACATGTTAATCATGCCAAGGCGGATCAGGCAGCTTTCCACCTCGGGATTGCCTTCGCTCGTCAGCAGCAATGGGCTCAGGCAGTTCCTCATTTCCTTACTGTCTACCAAAAATACTCCAATTCATCTTTTTCCGATCGTGCCCTTTATGAACTGGCTTGGTGTGAAAAGGGACAAGATCGTAATCCTCAAGCATCTGCCCATTACCAAGCTTTTCTCCAAAAGTTCCCGCAAAGTCCACTTGTGCATGACGTTACCTTCGAACTTGCTGAAGTAGAATTTCAGGAAGGTAAGTACGCCTCCTCTATCCAGCGCTTGAATGCGATCCTTCCCAAAATAAAAAATGCTGACCTTAAGGAACGGGTTCTCTATCGATTGGGTTGGAATCATTACAACAACGAAAGCCTACTCGAAGCAGCTCGCAACTTTGAGACAATGCTCGCCATCAATTCAAAGTCGGAACGTTCTGTTCTAGCTGCATATCAAGCTGGAGCAGCTCGTCTTGAGCTCAAAGAACATGCCGCAGCCAGCCAGCACTTTTATAAAGTAGTCTCTCAAGGTTCCAAGGGCGACACACTGCACGAACAAGCCAGCATTCGTCTTGGTGAAACTCAGGGTCTATCCAACAAATGGCCTGACTCACAACGTACCTACCAGACATTCTTACAGCAGTACCCCAATAGTAAGTTTGCTCTACAGGCACGTTTTGGAATTGGTTGGGCATATGAGAACCAACGTCAGTTTCCCCAGGCTATCCAAGCTTATCAGCAAGTACTTGATCTCGGCGGCAAGGATGAGACTACTGCGCGCTGTCAACTGCAGGTTGGCCAATGCTACTTCAGTCAGAAGAAGTACGCTGAGGCTATCCCTCAACTGCTTAAGGTTCGCGTTAACTTCAAGTACGATGACCTTAGTGCTCTCGCCCTTCTTGATATGGGCAAGTCACTGGAAGCTACGGACAAGAGGGATCAAGCTCGAGAGACTTACGAGGAACTGATCCGAGATTTTTCAGAATCCAAACCTGCTACCGTTGCCAAGCAACTTTTGAACAAGATCGCCCAAAACTAATATGCGAAACAATCCCCCAAATACATTAACCGCCGCTACGCTGGTGGTCCTCCTGTCTATGCTGATGTTTGCTTTGCCTATCGATGCTCAGCCTATCGATCAGCCTCCTAACAATGCTGCCCAAGCTGCCCAAGGTGATTTAGGAGAGGATACCAATAACCCGAAGAACTTGCTTGATCTTCTTGTGATGGGTGGGGAAATGATGATCCCAATTCTGATCTGCTCAATTATCGCAGTAACTGTTACAATTGAACGTTTCGTCAACTTACAGCGCAGAAAAGTCATCCCTCAAGGTTTTGTCAGTGGACTTAGCTCTAGTCTTGGCGAGGGATTTAAGAACATCGATGCTGGCGTAAACTACTGCCTTCAGAGTAGTACCAACATTGGCAACATATTCAAGGCTGGCATCAAAAAGCTAAGCGAAGGTCCAGAGGCAGTTGAACGTGCGATCGAAGATGCTGGTGCCCGTGAGGTCGGGAAGATGAAGCGCAAATTGCGGCCGCTTGCTGCTGTTGCTACGATTTCACCTTTGCTGGGACTCCTCGGTACGGTTTACGGCATGATCGAAGCCTTTCAGGCAGCTTCAAGCCATACGGGTCACGGCAAGTCTGACATGCTTGCGGAAGGGATTTATGTTGCTTTGGTCACGACTGCAGCGGGACTCACACTAGCCATTCCCGTGCTGATTATTCATCAAATCTTAAGCGGGAAGGTGGATGCGATGGTCGACGAAATCGACGAAAGTGCGATTGAGTTTCTTGAGTCAACCCCGATTAAGACTCCTCGAGCCAATCGTCCGCCGGCCCAGACCCCCAATCCGTTTCCTCTGGAGTCCTGATCGATGCGTATCCCCCGCGAAGAATCTTCTGACGATAACGTCATCAACATCTCGTCCCTACTGGATGTGATGTTCATTCTTATAATCTTCTTTTTAGCGACTGCTACCTTTACCGAGGAGGAACGTGATATCCAAGTCAATCTGCCACAAAGTGCTGCTGCGCAGTCCTCGACGCAGGCGCCTAAGATGATTGTCATTAACGTCCGTGAGGACGGTACTTATCATGTGGCTAACCAGAGCATGGACATTGCTTCACTAAAGAATACCCTAATTGAAGCTGTATCTTCCAATCCTGACCAAAAGGTCATGGTGCGGGGAGATCGCAATGCACTTCATGGAAATGTGGCAAATGCGATTTCGGTATGCAAGCAGGTCGGTATTCACAAAACAAACATTGGGTATGAGTCCAAGGTAAACTAGTCCTACCTTTACCTTTTTAGCCTAAGGAATTCTGCCCGACCGCATATCTCATGAATGCTCCCATTAGCTTTTTCCGAAAGAACCGGGTTCTTTTCTCCGTATTAGGGGGTGCTGTTCTTGGATTGTTCTTAGTTGGACTCATTCTTCACGTATCCAATCGTAAAAGCTACTTCATTGACGGACACGGAGTGCGTGAGGAAGCAAAGCTCGCAACCGTTAGGCAGATCCTCTGGGAAACACCTGAATTGCTTGAGGGCTTGGAGGGGATTGAGGAAGAACTTTATGACCCTGCATTTGGTGCTGACGGTGGTACGCTCGTCTTTAACATGGGCCGCCCGGGTAAGGCTCATAGTGCTGACCTTTTTAGTGCGGACAATCCATTACAAAAAGGCTGGTCTGAACCGCAACCTCTCGGTCAGATTAATGGCCCAGATAATGAAATCGGAGCCAACTTATCAGCAGACGGTAGCCATCTATTTTTTTTCAGTGACCGTGACGGTGGCTATGGTGGCTATGACATTTGGTTTGCTCTTAAACAGGCTGACGGCCAATGGAGCGTGCCTGTTAATGCAGGACCCAAGGTAAATACAGCATTTAACGAGTACGACCCAGCTTACGATCCATACTCCGATACACTCTACTTCGCCTCGAACCGACCAAAGCGTGAACTAACCGAGGAAGAGAAGCGTGCCTGGTTGGCCACCCAACGTGAACTAGTATTCTCTACGGATTACGATATTTTTACCTCTACTCGGGTGCCTTTACCCAGTGTAGATGGAGAAGGGGAGTCCATGCCTGCCATAGAGTCTAGTTTTGAGACTGCAAAGCGTGTGGACTACCTGAATACCAGCAGCCATGAAGGACAAATTAGTCTAACACCACGTGGTGATTTTATCTATTTTGCTTCCAATAGGGAAGGGGGACATGGTGGCTTCGATATATATCGCGCTCGAATCATCGATGGTCAGTTCCGTGACCTTGAAAATATTGGTACACCAGTAAATTCATCATACGATGAGATGGATCCTGCACTTACTCAACATGGCTATGTCCTTGTACTTAGTTCAAATCGGCCTCGATTGACTGAGAACCAAGACAGGAACTCATCCAATACCTTCTTCACCCTATACGAAAGTACCTCCCGAGAAGTCTTTGTGCAGGTCGAGCAGACTGGCCTCGAATCTTTCCTTGGCTTCCTCAAACGCAACTTCTGGTGGTTGCTACTATTGGTGATCGCAATAGTTGGTATCCTCTACTTGCTTCGACTGCTTCGCGCCAAGGATGTTGAGCTTGGTATGACTACTCGTGCGCTTTTGGGTTCATTGCTATTCCATGCAGTACTTGCCCTTTTGCTTAGCCTTTGGTTCCTGACCTACCAGATTATAGAGTCCACCAAAGACCCAGTAATGGAGGCAAATCTGGATACAGACACTCTCGCGCAAGAGCAGCTTGCCTTGGAAATCAGAGAACGTGTCACTGAGATGCTCCCTGCAGTTGAGGAAACAATTCCGGTTGAGCAGGTCCGGCCTGATATGCCTGTGCCGACGTACGAACCAGAAGAAACTCCTATTCGAGATCTACCTCCTGAAGCTTTTACTATTGAGCAGAAGCCCGTGGATATTCAACAGGAACTTCCCGAGCCTGTTCGCCGTGAGCTTCTCCAGGAAGACCTTCCAACTCCTGAGATGCCGCAGCTAGAGGCATTAGCCAGCGTGCCTCTCCAATTCCGGATGGAACAACCTCAAGTAGAGGCGGACAATACGCCTCTACCAAAATTTCAAGAGGTAAAGGATTCAGTTCAAGCAACCGAACAGTCTAGCGCTCCAGTTCCGGAAAACTCAGCCCAGCCTATTCCTGCCGCAAATATTGAGATTGCGGAGGTTAGTTTGCCAAATTCCTTCTCCGCTATTCAAGAGGTGCAAGCTAATCCGCCTTTGCCCACTTTACCAGAACCTACTTTGCCTCGTCTTGATACGTCGCCAATGGTTCCTGAACTTTCGTACAAGGCTCCCGTCAATTTCAAGTTAGAGTCCGAGCACAACGTGGAAGCTGAAGTTGCTCCAGAGTTCCAAAAGGTCACGTCCGATGAGCCTCTTGCGAACGTGCAACCGTTGGAAAACGCCCTCTCCGAGGAGGAGCCTGTGCAAGATACAGGCCGAGCTGTCCAAGAGCAGGATGCACTTGCTGAGAAGACTCCTATATTTGAGGCTAAGTTGGCCAGTCAGGAATCTGAGCGCCCAGTTGACAACTTGCCTGCTTTTGAAAACCGACCCACTTTGCTTCAGCAGATACCTACGCTTGAGGTGAGCATTCAACTGGAGAGTGACCGCGAGATTACTGCCGAAGATGGAGTGCCACAAATTGAAGACATCAAGCCGGATGCTTCTGTCGCTAAGTCTGTAGAATTGAACACAGAGGATTCCCGACCAGAATTGCCGGAGATAAAAGTCGTACTGGATACCCAGACGCCACGCGAGGCGCTTGCTGATATAAAAGTTGATGTTGAGACTGAGAAGCGTCCAGTTTCTGATAAATTGACTGCTTTCAAGGATGATCCTCTTCTTCTGGATTCGCCAATTCTTCCGATGGTTGCAGGTATCACCCTCGAAGGTGAGCGCGATGTTCAGTCAGAGAACTCCGCTCCTGAGATTGCGAAAATCAGTGAGGATGCTAGTGTCGCTCAGACTGCATCCCTCGACATCGAGGATGCAAAACCGGTGGACGCTGAGCGCGAAGTCGCTATTCACGATCTACCTACCAGTAGGCGCGCGGAACCTCTTCTCAACCTCAAACCTCTAGACTATCAGCCCACGTTACCGGAGTTAAGTGGTCCAGATAACGTTCTTGCCGCTCATTTGCCCACTATTGATCTATCTACCAAGCTGTTGCTGGAAACTCAGCCAGTGGATACGGCTCCCTACCTTCTTCGTGATCCCAAAATGCGAGAAAAGGTGCTTGAGAGACTTGGAGGCAACGAGGATACTGAAAAGGCGGTAGGCCGTGCCTTGAATTGGTTCACTCGTAACCAGGAAAAAGACGGCAGATGGAGTATGGAGCGTCACGGGGGGCAGCGTGGTCATGATATTGCCGCTACTTCTTTTGCTGTACTGTGTTATTTTGGATGGGGAATTAAGCATGACGAGCCTGGCAAGTTTCAAAAACCTGTTAAAAAGGCACTTAAGTGGTTAGTCGAAAGCATGGGTGAAGATGGTAATTTCACTGGGGGTCAACATAATGGTATGTATGATCAAGGGGTTGCAACTATGGCTCTTGCGGAAGCCTACGGTCTTACAAAGGATCCTGACTTACGCGAACCTTTGGAACGAGCGGTTCAATTTGTCATTCAGGCGCAGCATCCGCAGACCGGTGCTTGGGATTACCGTCCCCGTAGTACTCGTATTGATACCTCTGTATCCGGTTGGCAACTTATGGCCCTCAAGAGTGCGCACATGGCGGGTATAAAGGTCGATGACCGTTCATTTAAACTATCTGCTAAGTGGTTGGATACAGTCGGTGCTGGTCAGCATCAGGGGATTTACGGATATGATGGTCGGCAATATAAGACCGAGGCCATGGTCGCCACAGGACTTTTTTGCCAACAGCTACTTGGAGTCCAGCCCAGCCATCGCCGCATGCAAGAGTCCATTCAGCATATACAACGAAAGATGCCTAGTGAGAAACAAGGCGACTTCTACTACTGGTATTATGCATGCCTCAGCCTTTATCAGAACCAAGGACCAGCTTGGGACGAATGGAATGAACGTATGAAGCCAATTTGGCTGAACCTTCAAGTGAAGACAGGAAAAGATGCTGGCAGCTGGGATGCTCGTGGTGGCCGTCACATGAGCGACATGGGGCGGGTCATTACCACAGCACTGGCAACTCTTTCCCTCGAGGTCTATTACCGCTACCTGCCATTATATCAGGAGCGGGCAATTACACTCACAATGCAGGATTAATGATGGAAGAGTCTAAACAGAAATCTGTGGGTTCTTTCTCGCAATCTATTTTGGTCCTGAACTTGTTGCTGTTTTCAATTTTGCAAGCAGGTTGCCTGAGCTATCAGTCGTCTTGGCGTTCTGGAGAGTTGATCGATCCCAAGGTTGATCCGATTGAAGGACGTTGGCGGGGAACATGGCTCAGTGATCACAATGGTCACACGGGTAGTCTGCGTGCTGTTGCTACAAAGACTGGTGAATTAAATCAATATCGGTTCCAGTTTGGTGCTACCTACATGAAGATCCTGCGTGCAAACTACGACGTTAATTTCGACATCCGATCTGAAGAAGGCTCCTTCAAATTGACTGGTGAGCAAACACTTCCTGGATTCATGGGCGGTTTATATACCTATGAAGGCAGCATCAGAGGCCATAGCTTTACTGCAAAGTACCGTTCTAAACTAGATCACGGCACTTTTAGAATGCAGAAGCTCGATTGAGTTTGGGCGGTTTACTCCTCTTTGGCTCCGCCGAGGGTGATGTTGATCTTGTACTTGTTCTGCAAATGGGCGTGCGCTTCGCTAGCTTTCCTGCTCTTGGGATAGAGTTTGCATATGGATTGGTAGCTCTTGATAGCCTGTTCGCGTCGATTGGCGCGTTCATAGGTTTCGCCGATTTTCCATAGGGCATTCTGCGCGTGTCCATCGCCGTAGCTACGGGCTTGGTTATAAAGTACAAGCGCTTCGTCCCATTTCTTCTGGCCTCGCTGTATGTCTGCCATTCGGAAGTATGCACTAGGAAAGTTGTCGCTCAGGCGATAGGACTGTAGGGCTTTGGGAATGTCTTTCAATGCAGAGTAACAATCACCAATGGCCCAGTAGTGTTTTGCATCACCAGTTGCTGTGATGACGCCCCGCCAAGACTCAATGGCTTGTTCATGCTTTCCAGCTTCTTGCCAAGTGGACGCGGATTCAGTCAGCCACTTTCCCTTGTTGTCAGGATCAATACTAGCTACGTAATCGTAAATCTGTACGGCTTGTTCAGCCTTTTTGCACTCTCTGTAGACTTTGGCCGACGAGCTGGCCCACTTGGGTTCGTTTTCTTTGTCCAGTTGAATGATTTGTCCGTAGATATTCTTTGCGCCATCAGGATCCTTGTCCTCCGCGTACATGGTGGCTATATTGGCAAGGCCATTCACTTTGTTGCTAAACTTCTCGTAAGTCTGACGAGCTTCTTTTCGGCGTTTCTTCGTCTTGTGCCATGATGCTATCTTACCCAGAACTTCATCGGTCATACCGATAAGGCCTCCTAGACGCATGTAGGTGTCCAAGACCTCCTTGTCCCGTTTTACCGCTGCATGGAGACTGGCAACTTTCGAAAGCAGATCTTTTGTTTGTTCCTTGGCTTTTCCTTTTTCGAGATCTTCTGGGATTTTTCCGATGAGGAAGCTGATTAGTTGGTCAGTTAGTTTCTCTGCGGCTTTTACAGTCTTGTTGTTTTTATGAAGGTCACTAACTGCGCGGTGTCCGATCCCATAAGCTTGCCCAGTTACCCCGCCATCTCTACGCATGCGGCTTGCACTTCCTTGTTCTTGAAGAGCTTCTAGCCCTTTGGTGCCTTCGCCTGCATAGAAGTAGTAGCCAGCGAGTTCTTGGGATGCACGAGTTAGATGGTAGTCGTTGGCATTGGTGCGCTTAATATCAAAGGTTAATTCCTTGAGGACCTTGATTCGTAGCTTCTCATCCTTATGGACTTTAGCTATGTCGAGGATTTCCCAGAGGGAAAGTACGCTAACGTGCTTGTCAGGATAGTCCTCACGAACTTTATCAAAGGCTTTGATAGAGTTCTTTACTTCGCCTATATCTTTGTAGGTTTTACCAATTAGATAGGCCGCAAGGGCAGCTTCAGGCGATTCCGGCCAATAGTCGATTACGGATTGGTAGCCATCGCGTATGGCGGTGTTTTGTTTGCGCTGTCGTATCAGACAGTGGCTCCACATAATTTGCGCGTAGGGAGCTGCTTGGCTACGCTCGTAAAGAGTAAGGAATTTTTCAAATTCGGCCATGGCTGCCTTGAAATCACCCTTTGCGAAAAATCGTTGAGCTACAATGAGTTGGTACTTTTCCGTTTGGCGTAGCTTGGTTGCTACTTCAAACCGAAGTTGCTCATGGCGATCCCCCCGAAGGCCAGTATTAATCTTGGTCTGCGCTATTAGGGCGGGAGCTAAAAGGGCTGCAAGGAGAGTAGTGGAAAATACTAGCTTCATGGCGTTACTGAGTCGGGATTAAGATTCAGTTCTTTTTATTCTGTCGGTCGAGCCATTTGTTGTATTCGGCATGAGCGTAAAAGATAATGTTGGTGCCTAGCTGGTAGCACAGTTCAGCAATCTCAGGGCGGACACCTGCATGACCATCCGCCCAAGCGTCACCGATGTCTCCAGGGTGGTAGTAGGCGACTAGTCGGCTGTCTACAACCCATCCAAATGCGTCCTTGCCACCGTGCGGAGCTACATAAGGGAGGAACGGGATCACGTAGGGGACTTGGTGTACTGGATGGTCAAGAGGGACTTTAACGGGGCGTACCTTAGGAAGGACTTTTTTCATCATATTGAAAAACTGTCCATGCCATCCTCCGCTTCCTCCATTATCGGCAAAAAGCATTCCCTGCTTATCCAGTAGGTATTCCCGAAGTATTTCGACCTCCTTATTGGTGACACTGATACTCCGCTGTCCAGTCATGTAGACCATAGGAGGACTTTTTCCTACAGGAAAATTCTTGAGCTGCATGATTTTACGCGACTCTGTTTTTTTTGCAGTCTTATGGCTTGTACGCACATGATATTCGATGAGCAGGTTCTCATCGGCGCCGACCCCAAAATCCTGATCCCAGTCACCTCCGTTGTATTCGAGGCGGATAAAGCGAACCATACCTCGATTTGTACCTCCGGAGAAACCAGCTCCCTTTCCTTTTCCGTATCCCACGGTGTAGGCATGCTTGGTCAACTCTGTTAGCTGAAGTTTAACTTGGTCAATTGGAGGGGGATTAAAAAGAACAGCACTAAAGGGATTAATCACAAACTTCTTCTTGATGACCTTTTGAACAACAACCTGCTGAACTTGTTTCTGCTCTCCACCTCCTGCTGGCATTTCATAAAGTTCCATGCAGCCTGAAAGGCTTGTAAGGAAGAGAAACAGCAGCAGAAAAAGTAAGGAATAACTCCCTATCGTTGTTAGGGACTGATGAAGTTTCTTTTTTTCGCCTCTGCCGTAGAAGCGAGCGTCAAGGTCGAATGGGTCCCAAATGTCATCTCCTCCTTGAAGTACGGCGGCTGAACCACTCATGGCGCTGAGAGGTCCTGTAAAATCGACCTTAGCCTCACCTTCAGCAGCTTTGTAGAAGCGCGCTTGCTGAAGTTCCCAAGCACGTTTGTCGACGTACCAAACCGTCCATGCAAGACCGACAAAGAATACTGTGGCAAGGCCGGCGCCAGCGGTAAAGGCTCGTGCCTCACCCCAACCAAGGAGATGAGTGGTGAATACAAGCCACTGCCAAACAGGAAGGATGGATAGGCTAGCCGCAGCACGGAATTTCACATCGTCTTTCCAGTGCCTCACCATGTCCAGCCAGCAATATACCAAGTATAGAGATAGACTGAAGAACAGGAAGAAGAATAATTCTGGAAAGAGAGCAGTATTTGTGCTCCATAGGTACCAGAACCAACACCATGCTATACCGTAACCTATACTGAGGTTGCGGCGAAGGTGGTAACTGCCTGTTGTTAGATCCCAACAGAATAAGCCAGCCCATATCAGTGATACAATGGTGAAGCTTGTAGCTCCGACCACTTTCGCCATTTCGTAAAAAAGGCCATCGAGTACGTAGGTAAGCACCTGCAGAATGGGGATCAAAAGGAGCGCTGCCATTCGTAAACGGGCGATTTGACTCCATTGGTTTGTTTCTGCCCTACGATACCATTTAAATGCGAAGTAAATTCCTGGAATGAACAGAGGCAGTATTGTCCAGTGCAACCAAGTCATCGAGATCCAGTTACTTGTCCAAACCCACATGAGGGTTATCCATAGCACAGCATAGCCTAGGCTGAACTTTAGGAATTTGTTTTCTGGTAGGCTGAGGTAGCTCCAGAAGCTAGTGACTTGCTTTTTGGACCACTCCCATCCACGAAGTGTTCTGCTACTGGAGAATTCCCATAGTTTAAGGGCAGCCAATTTTAGCACCGTGCCCACGAGAATCCAGAACTGCTTTTGAGTCAGTCTAAGAACTAAATTCTTGGGGGCAGTTGCCATAGTTTTTTTGGCTACTTGAGTTCGTCAAATAGATCGTCACCAGTGTCATCAAGGGGGTTCACTTTAGTTGGTGCTTCCTTTGTTTCACCGATGCCTAGGGTATCTATCACAGGGTTGCCAGTAGCGGTTTCACCTAATGGAGTCTGAATGGTGCCTTCTTCATTTGGAATCGTGTCTTCTTCCTGTTGAGTGCTTTCTTCTGCAGATGGGGAAGCAGAAGCTTCGGTTACGGTCTGCTTATCATCTTCAGGTGCGAAAAAATTGATTGTGAATGGGATGATGGTGAAGACTAGAATGATTGATACGAAGATGATAACTGACTGCTGAATGCCCTTGAAAAGTGTACTTTGAGCAACAAGCCCAAGCATTTCTTTTGGGCCCTTGCCCTTCATTTGCGTGAGGAACTCGCGAAGTTCACCGGCCGTTGCTGAGACGTTGCGAGACAGGTTTTTAAAGTCACGACCAAGGCTTGCCATTGGCTGCACTCCTCCTAGCGCCTGGTCTTGTCGCTGACGAGCTAGCTTGAGTGCCTCATCAAGATTGACCTTTTCTGGCTCTGCTGAGAAGTCTAGCCCTTCGACTTTGCCCAGCGGTGCCCACTCTGTTGCGCCTTCAGTCCAAGCGTAGTCCATTTCACTGAGTACACCTTGGGTGATAAGGGACTGTATATCCTCCAGTGTGTAGGGGCCAAATTTTTCCTTATTTCGGGAGATGTATATGCTCATCGGATTTCGAGTTCGTTATGAGTTTTGAAAATCGTTGGTTAATACTTTTTACGTTCGTCCTCTAGGACATGAAGGAGATCTCCTCCAGCTTCACTAATGGCTTCGATGACAGGTTCGAAGTAGGTGGCAGTCGCATCTTTGTGTACTTTAAGTAAGACCATTCGGTGACCTGCCTCTGCATCACCAAGAATTTCGGAAAGGGAAGCCGCGAGGTTAGCTACCCCAATTTCTCGACCGTTTAGGTAGGTTTTGTTGTCGGCATCAATAGCTACGCTTGCCTTGGAGTTTTTCGCTTGGTCAAGTTCAGCGATCCGAGCTGGTTCCCACTGAATGTGGCTGTCGTCTTGCACTCGAGCTAGGATAACAAAGAAAATAAGCAAAAGAAACGCAATGTCACCCATTGCCATGGATGGGACGTTTGCTTCATACTTTTTGCGAGAAAGTTTCATTAATCAACTGAGACAGTTCTCTGTTCCTCGAGTTGAAGGGTTATGATACCGCCTGCCTTTTGGATAATGTCTGAAACCTCAATCCATCGCTCGTAGGGGGTGTTAGGCTTACTTTTGAGGACAACGACCTTGTCCACTTCGCGCTTTTTCTGCGTAAGCACTCGGAGGATTTCAGCTTTAAAGCGCTCCATCTTCATCGGATTGCCATTGAGAACTACCCCATCCCGGGATACTCCTACTTCTGGGTTTTCGCTCTGTTGTTTCTTCTCTGGCTGTTCTTCGCTCTTGGGCAGAGTCTGGCGGCGTCCACTGTCTGGCTGTACGGAGGCACACACTAGGAAGAAGATGATGAGAATAAATGCAATGTCACTGGTCGAGCTGTGTGGAGGTTCGACGAGTAGGTTATTGCGCCGTCGGATTTTCATGGGATGCTCTTGTTCCCTTGTAGTCAGACTGTGCTTGTTGAAGCTTGCTCTTTCTTCGCCTCAGACTGTGCCAGCGTAAGCTGAAGAGTTACAATCTCAACTAGTTCCGTAGCGGTGCTTTCCACTTCCAGTACAAACCGATTAATAATACTGCTGAAGTAGTTGAATCCGAGAAAGGCTGGGATACCGACTATGAGCCCAAAGCAAGTGGTGAGCAGGGCGACCTGAATACCACCAGCTGCCGCCTCCACGATATTAACTTCTCCCATCATCTCTACAATGTTCGCAAAGGATACAATCATGCCCTGCACCGTCCCTAGGAAGCCAATCATTGGTGCTACCGATGAGATTGTCGCCAGAATGGGAAGATGGCGCTCAAGGGCGGCAACAATATGCACACTGTAGCTTTCCATACTTTGGATGACTTGCTCCTCGATTTTTGCGGGGTCATGGCCGAGACGTCTGAGGACTAGATATTTTCTTAGTCCGTTAGCGAGTACTGCTGCCACAGGTCCACGTTGTGAGTCGCAAAGGTTCATGGCATCTTCAACACGATCCTGAGTGAGAAGATCAAGGACTTGCTGCCGAAGGCCTTCGTCATCATTATTGAGCATCTTTAGGCTCCGGTACCTTTCGATGATGACAGCAATGGCTACGATGCCTAGAATGAGGATGGGCCACATGAAGAAGCCACCTTCTAGAAGAAGTCCCAATGCACCGGAGTCAAAGAACTGAGATATGAATCCTTGCTCTGCTGCTGCCTCAGCTACTGCTTCGGAAGCATTCTCTGCATTTTCAGCGGGGGCTTCTGAACCCTCCGCGGTAGGCTGTGAGTTTGTGTCAGGTGTGTCTGAGTTGTCAGGAGAGGCTTGGGCCAAAGAGAGCATGGGAGTTTACAACTAGGTTTTTAATTTTCTACTTTTCGGGATAGTCAGCCTAGTTGTCGGCAACACTAGCTTCTCTTTCGAATTGCGCGAGCATCTCTGGTAGGGCAAGTCGACCGCGGGCATATTTAGCAGCATCGCTTTCGGGGAAATCCCATCGGCAACGATTGTAGCGACGGAATGCTTCAGGAACATTGTTGCCCATACGGTAGCTCTCTCCTCCCCAAAAAAGAGCTTCGGAGGCAAGCTTGTTATCTGGGAAGGTTTTGACGAATAGGTCGAAGGCTGCTCCCGCAGTACGGAACTCCTCGGCTTTGTAGTAACACTGGCCCACACGGAAGGCCATCTTGGGCGCGAGTTCGTGTTCCTGAAAACGTTCGGTGAACTTTTGGCCGACGGTAGCGGCAACCGGAAAGTTCTCATTCTTATAGAAGTACTCATTGATCCGTACCATGACGTTTGCAATTAGAGGACTATCCGGATATGTTGAAGCCAACGTGACATAGGCTTCTAAAGCCTCGTCGAAACGATCTGCCTCCTCGTAGCACTGTGCTAGCTTGTACTGGGCATCAGAAGCGAGTGAGTTGTCACCGTGGTTGCGGATAATGTCTTCATATGCTTCAATCGCCTCGCTCCAGTTCTTGAGTTCTTGTGCGAACTGTCCGCGCAAATAGCTCACACGAGCAGCGTATTTGGGGTTGGGATAATCTTCAGTGAGTTCGCGTAGGACCCGCAGTCCATCAGCGAGATCTTCCTTCGCATCCTCTTCACGACCGAGGTCAAGGTGGCTCTTGAAGAGTTCAAAGTGGCTTTCTGCGACGTGGAACTGAGTCTGGATGGGAAGGTCTTCATCACCAAAAACCTTACTGAAGGAGGATAGCATTCCATTTGTGCCTATGGCGATTGGGGCCTCAGCACTAAGAACCAGCTCTACTTCAGAGCCCGATCGAGGATCTGTGTAGGTGGCGGTGATCCCTTTCCCAAAGAAGGCTTCAATTTCGCCGTCTCCACTCTCTGGGGTAGGGCGCTCTTCTGCCTTAAGAGGGAAAGATCCAGTGAAGGCGCCACTATGGGAAAGAGTCTCCTCAAGCTCGAAGGTTTCCTTTTCTCCAGGTTCTGTGGTGACAGTAATTTTGATTTTGTCTCGCTCGGGAGAGACATCCTGATCGGGATCGATGACAAGGATGTAGGCTTTTTCTCCTAAATGAAGCATTTCTACAGGTTGCTCGTAGTTGTGATCCGTGATTGCAAGAAAGCCATCTGTCACAAGCCGCGCACTAGACTTATGCACCATTTCTTTCTCATCTGGACGAACTTCATCTGAGTAGGAGACTTCTGCTACGTCAGGGCCTGTAAGGTTTAGAACATAAACGGAACCTTGCGGGATCTCTTCTGGTTCGGCGCCATCTTCCGGTTCTGGGGGTAGTACTCGACCGGTGACTCCATTGGGCATATCCGGTGTACGTGGTACTAGACTTGGACTATCAGCACTACCTAGATTGAGGAGAATTTGACCGATGAAACGACCCTCAAAAAGGGCGGGGTTCTCGGATTCAGACTCTGGAGCATCAGCACCACGATAGCTGTATGAGAGATCACATTCGACTGTATGCTTTTGCCCTTCACCAACGGTGATTTCTACCTCGACCTTTGATCCGGAGTTCTTTGCTCGATCAGGATCGATGACCTCAACAGTTAGCGGAAGTTGATAGGCGATACCACCAATGTAGTCTTCAGGTGCATTTTTTTCGGCTCCAAGGTAAGATGATACTGGTTTTGCGCCTATCTCTGGTGCGGAGTGACGAGTCTCGATGATTCGGGCAAAGCCTTCAGTTGGTTTGTTGACATATACAACGGACTCTCTGTGGTGACGGTGTCCGGGAAAAGTATTTTGGTGGTCAAGATACCGAAGAAATACTTGATCTCCTGCCTTAACAGTGAGGGTTGGAGTGTCGGTATCTTCCTCCTGTTCTTCGGGTTCTTCAGCTTCAGCCTTTTCGGTTGCCCCTTCGGTTGAATCAGCTTCAGCAGTGGTAGCAGGAGCAGATGCCCCAGCAGTGTCGATTTCAGTTCTGAACACTCCGGAGTTGGTGTCAGTCTCTGTAGCAGTTAGCTCAATTGGTTCCTCGTTGTTGAGTTGGATTTCTACAGGAATGCTATCAACGTCAGCTGTCTCATCCATGTCAAAATCGGTTACTTCAATGATGATGCGCTCGCCTGGATCGATGCGCAAGAGGTCAAGCTCAACCTGTTGCACTTCGCCATTCTCCTGCCGACGGAAGTCATAGACGAGTTGATCGACAGAACCGTTATAATAGGTTGCATCAAGGCTATGGGTTAGAAGACGATTTCGCTGAAGGCCACCAGCTGTCAATTCATCAATGTAGCTAGCAGTGACCTTGTCTCCAGCAGTGATTTCAAGTACGTTGTTATTTGCAAGAGCAAGGACATCGGAATCCGTAGGAATATATTGCTCATCTGGGCCTTCAATTTCTACATGGTTGATCGCTAGGGCTTCCCCGATGTATTCGTCCACTACAAAGCGCAAATGTCGAAGCTTACGCTCCGGGAATGTAAATGACAGGATAGATTCCTCCTTTTCCGCGAGGGTTTCAGTGGATTCTTCCTCGGCTGCTTCAGAGGCTTCCTGCTTAAAATTTGCAAGAAGCTCGGGAGATGGTAAGAAGTCAGTCAGTCGAAATTCTCTAATTGATACTTCAGCAGAGTTTGGATTCTCACGTGCTCTCTGTGCCGTTACACCGTTAGTGGCATTATCTGCTACCGTAACGATGGTGATGTCGTGTAAGCCACGGGCAAGAAATGCATCCGTACTCCCCGCCGCATTGTTGTTGCCACCAACTTTGAGGGCTGGATCTCGGAGGAGTTCTCCGTTGATCATAATGGCAGTGTTTTGGCCATTAACTTGAAAACGAACCGCACCAGCACGCTGTTGTACAAACTTTCCATGCCAGACAACCGCGTATTTAGAGGAGACGATCTTTTGGTCGAGACCTTCAGGGTCGAGCTTCCATTTGAGGGATTCGACGATAGCAGCCTCAGTCGGTTCTTGGTTCTTTGTCATGTCGAGAATTGAAGCCCAGTTGGTAAGATTCGAGCCTAAGCGGTAGACACGCTGCACGATGCCCTCTGGCAAGGATTCGGACTCATATGAGAGTTCAAGGTCGAAGCCGAGGTCTGAGCTGTAACTGTTGGCTTGATGAACCTGCGCAGCGATAACATTTTCACCTTCCAGAAGAGAATCAGCTGGGATCTTAAATTTCAGGTAGCGGTCCTCGTCTTTGTCGCCTCGGGTTTCGCTGGCTTGAGTGGTGTGTTTGGCCGCACCTTCTGGCATATTATCGCGTGCGACTTCTTTACCATTGATGTAGAGAATGAAGCCGTCATCGCTGAGTACTCTCGCTTTGATGGCAGTTACTGCGCTACTAGCACCAGAGTTGAAGTCAAAAGTCTTTCTAAAGAAGGTCGCAATGTGCTTTTTCTCCTCATTCTCGCCAAAAGAAACGTCTGTAGCGGGTGTTGTGTAGCCAAGTTGGCCGTAGCCGAGGGGGCCCTTCCCGGATTTCCATTCAGAATCGTCGAAATCTTTACTAGTCCAGCCATCGGGTGCGGCTTTTCCATTATCTAGGAATTTCCACTCTGAGCGTTTAGTGATACGAACCTTTTCGTTTCCAAGGTCGAGCCCATCCGGGTTGGATCCAACAGGGTACTTTGCGATGCGATACCAGAATCGACCATCATGGGAACCCTGCAGACGAACGCGAAGAGGTGCCTGATCATTAGGGTCAGGGCTGTGGAGTGTGACTTTTGAGATTTGGTGTACATCTTTGGTGTCAACCGTAAGCCACTTTGGAGTAGCACCGTCAGGCTCGGAACGCCAAGCGGAGTCTTCGTCGTGGTCAATAGCCATCAGCGGGTTATACTCAATAGCTGTGTCAGAAGCTAAAGCTCCGGCCGGTAGTTCTGCACTCTGGACCTCACCTTCGAAGATTCCCGAGTGTGCCTCGGTTTCCTGAAGATTGATGGTCACCTCATCGCCACTAGTGGCTACGAGTTTTACAGGGATTTCGTCGGGGCCGTCAGAGACGTTACGATCACCATCATCTACTCGAAGATAGACGACATTTCCTGGCTTGATCTGGTTATCTGGTCTTTCAATGGACTTGCGCAGATCTTGCTCTACCTCTTCGGTTTCCTCTTGAAGTTCTTGAGTGAAGGTCTCCTCGTCCTCAATCACAATCTTGCTGGAAGATGCGAAAAACTCTGCATCGGAGGCGACATGAATTTCATTTGTACTGAGAATGTGAAACTTAAACTCGTTTTTGAAGGCTTCAGGATAGTCGACGGTGATCACATCACCACCCTTGATCTCAAGGATGCCATTGTTTGACTCTGACTTGCCAAGTAGAGTAGAGATCTCTGTCATAAACAGCCCTTTACCTGCTCCACCGCTTACAAGGTGGGCAGTTTCTTCATCACCACCAGGCTTGGTAGTGATAATGACAGGAATCTTGGTGTGACCTCTGCTTATGCCCAGATCGCTATCCTGTACAACAATTGAAAGCGCCATACCAGGAGTGTGCCACCGCTTGGAACGCTGACCGAGACGACCAACCGTGCGGAGCAGATCGAGTTGGTCCATATAGCGTTGCTCGATTCCATAGACTTCTGCAAGGTTGAAGAGGGTCTCGTTGGCAAGTTCGGCATCTGGCATGCGCTCCAAGACATTACGAAAAATTTGGCGTGCGTTATCCCGATCTTCTTGGCGATAAGCAAGAACACCACGGAGAAACTCAGCTCGAATCATAATCCGGTGAAAGCGACTGTTGGCTAGTTCGTCGAAAATTTCGCCTGCCTTTTCGTAGATCTTTTGGGCCATGTAGGTCTCTCCGACTCCGAATTGTGCTTCGGTGGCTTCCTTTGTGTCCTTGTATTGGTTAATGACGGAGAGATATTCATTTCGGGCGATGTCGTAGTTGCCCGCCTTATTATAGTTTTGAGCAAGAAGCAGTTGAATTTGTGCCTTTTCAGAAGGAGAGAATTGGTTGGATTCTCCGTTTTTAACGAGCCAAGAGCGGAGGATATCTTCAGCGCGATCGTGGTTCTCTTGGCCACCTCCGATTACGTGAGTGTTTGCAGCGAAGAGGACAACGTCGACAGGTAATTCGTGACGATGTTTATCAAAAAGAGCTTCGTTTGCCTTGTAGGAGTCGAGTGCAGAAGCCTTGTCTCCTAGGCGTAAGTGCAAACCGATCTGCAATAGGGGAGCCAGCGGGCTGTTTTCGTCAACAGTAATACCAATCGCACCCATGCGAGAGTAGGCTTGCGCAACCATGGAGCGTGCCTTGTCTTTACGAGCCTTGTCAGCAGCTGGGATATTGGCCAGCATGTTTGTGAGCAAGGCAGCGGACTCTGGATAATCTTTGCGGCCCTGGGCGGCTTGAGCATATGACATCAGCCTGTCGAAGTTGTGATGGTGGTTGTAATTTGCCAAGGTGGCATTGCGATGTGTCTTAAGCCGTTCTATAATCGGAACTTGTTTGGCGGAATCCAGTTCGAGGAGCGCCAAACGAGCCAGACCGCTAGAGGAATTTGCATGGGTGTCTGCTACCAGATTAAAAATACGTGATTTTGCAGCGTCGTCGGCTTCTTTGTCAGCGCGGATCGCATCAACCCAAGTCTGTGCAGGGTTGTCGCCCATGGTCCACTCTGACAGTGGATCGGCGTCTCGTCTTTGGCGGGCTTGGCGGAGCACCTGCTCCATTTTACCGTATTCTTTTTTATCAAAATAAATGTCAGCAAGCCATGATGCATATTTGCCCTGCTGTGAGGAATGAACCTTTAAAAGCTTTTCTATGACAGGGATTTTCTGATCTGGTTCTTCGACAAGCTTAAGCAGACGGTCGCTTAGATAGCCATTTTCGTCGCTATTAGGATCTATGTTGAGGTGGGCTTCCCACCATTGCTTTGCTTCTGCCTTGAGCCCATTACGTGCGAGACGGTCCCCGATATCGCTGGCATAACCAAGCTCCTTGCCGTGCTTGCTCTCTGAGCTGTGCATCCATGCGAGAATTTTAGTAATGAGAGCTTTTTCCTTGGTCTTTTCGGCAGCGTCTAGAAGGTTGCGCCAAAGGCCGGAATTATTGCTCTCAGGCTGGATGGCGAGCATATGTTCAATAGCCTTTTTACGGTCCTCATTTTTGCCGTAGGCATTAGCTGCTTCTAAATAGCTATTGGCATA
>CAJWWL010000022.1 GCA_913048125.1 uncultured Opitutia bacterium
GAGCGCTTTGAGCTGGATGTCTGGTATGTTGACAACCATAGCTTCATCTTGGACCTAAAAATTATTCTTCTAACTTTTGTCGCTGTTTTACTACGGAAAGGAGTCAATCAGTCTGGCTCCAAAACAATGGAGAAGTTTCAAGGTAGTGTAGATTAGAAACTGAAGGTTGCCGTCTAGATCAGTTTCTAACATCATTACATCCTCTTTAAAATTTCAGACTGATGTCTATGGACCTCTACATTATTGGTGCCGGTGGATTTGGCCGTGAAGTTTATTCATGGGCTTGTGATGCACTTGATTTTGACAACACTTATAACTTTTGTGGTTTCTTAGATGATAAGCCTGACGCATTGCTGAATTTTGATTATCCTTTTGGAGTTGTTGGCAAAGTAGATGGCTTTCGCCCTTATGATTCTGCTCGTTTTCTTCTTGGCTTAGGTATGCCCGGTCCTAAACGGATTGTGGCAGAAAATCTGTTGGCTCAAGGGGCAAGATTTGAAACATTAATTCATCCCGATGCAGTTCTTGGACAGCATGTTGATGTCGGTACGGGTGCGATCATTTGTCCGGGTGCGGTTCTCTCCTGTGATTGTGTGATAGGCGACTTTTCAGGCATAAACATGCATGCAACAATAAGCCATGATGCAAAAATTGGAAAATTTTCTCAAATCAGCTCTTATGTGGACTTAACTGGTGGTGCTGAGGTCGGCGAGAATGTGTTTATGGGAAGTCATGCCAGCGTGCTACCGGGAGTTCAGGTAGGTGACAACGCAATTGTCGGAGCAGGCGCAGTTTGTACCAAAGATGTTCCTACTGGAGCAACTGTCATTGGTGTTCCGGCGAGAGCGATCCAATGATGAATCGTATACTGCTCATCTTCGGCTCTGTTGTAGTGTTGTCATCACTAGCCTTACAGTTTATACCGCCTCCTGATCATACTGGGCCTTCTAAGGGCTCCCATCTGTCCGATACATTACCTACGGATTTGCCCGGCTGGAACGTTGAAGACCAAGAGCTTGGTGAGACTGAAGCCGTACGTGCTGCTGCGGACAAGCAACTGCAGCTCGATGACTTTGTCTATCGTACCTATCAAAAAGGTCGTCTTTCTTTTGACATATATATGGCCTATTGGGGACCAGGAAAGATGCCCGTCCAGATGGTTGCATCACATACTCCAGATCGGTGTTGGACTGAAAACGGTTGGGTCTGTACGGATATGCTGTTTGCCGTACCTGTCCGCCAAGGTGGCTTTGATTTGTTGCCCGCGCAAGTGCGCACTTTTGAACTGCAAGGTCAGGCTCGTAACGTACTTTACTGGCACTTAGTTGAAGGAAAACCTTACGATTATGGGAGTCGATTTAACGATGCCCCCGATCCACGGCGCTGGCTTGTTGGTTTCTGGAGCGGTCTATGGGAAGGACAGCCCGAACAATACTTTATTCGCATCAGCTCGATTCTCGACTTCAAGGAACTATGGCGTGAACCTGTCTTTCTTGAAGTGATAGATGGACTTGCAAAACTTGGTCTGCAACCCGAAGTCTTTGCTGAAAAATGAATCGATCCCCCGAAGAACCTGCACAAAATCGTCTCTACTTGTCTCCGCCAGATTTAGGGGATGCAGAGCTTGCTTTTGTACATGAAGCTTTTGATGAAAATTGGATTGCTCCAGTAGGACCTCATATCGATGCATTTGAGCAGGAAATTTGTGAATATATTGGTGGTGATGTTTATGCGGCTGCTCTCAACTCTGGTACAGCAGCATTGCACATAGCTCTGCAACTTGCCGGAGTGGGTGCTGGGGATGAAGTATTGTGCTCAAGCTTTACCTTTGTTGCAGCAGCAAACGCCATCACATATGTCGGCGCAAAACCAGTCTTTATTGATAGCGACGATGCGACTTGGAATATGGATCCTAAACTTCTTGCCGATGCCCTTAAAGAACGCAGTTCCGCCGGCAAAACTCCCAAGGCTGTAATTCTCGTGCACCTATACGGTCAAAGTGCTGACATGGAGCCAATCTTGCTTACCTGCCAAGAGTATGGGGTTCCACTCATTGAGGATGCGGCAGAAGCTCTCGGTAGCACCTATGGAGGGAAAGCACTGGGCACCTTTGGGGATTTCGGAGTCTACTCGTTTAACGGTAATAAAATTATTACCACATCTGCAGGGGGAATGCTAATTGCTCGGGATGCAGAAGCGATCAACCATGCGCGCTCTCTAGCATCGCAAGCCCGAGATCCTGCGCCTCACTATGAACATTCACAGGTGGGTTATAACTACCGCATGAGTAATGTGTTGGCGGGGATAGGACGTGCCCAGTTGGCTTCCTTGCCCTCTAAAGTGGCTTCTCGTCAGTTACTTTTTGCCCGCTATCAGGATGCGCTTCGTGATCTCCCTGGTATTGGTTTTATTCCTGCGAACCCTAAAGACATACCCAATCGCTGGTTGAGCTGCATCACTATCGATCCCGAAGTAACCAATTCGACGCCTGAGCAACTTCGTCTTGCTTTGGAAGGAGTCAACGTCGAGTCTCGGCCTCTTTGGAAGCCTATGCACCTACAACCCCTATTTGCTGGAGCCGAATGTTACGGCGGCGCTGTTTCTGAAAAGTTATTCCGGACTGGTCTTTGCCTGCCGTCAGGTTCTTCAATTACTGATGCACAATTTACTCTTGTAGTGGAAACTTTGCGTGCTAACTGGAAATGAATCGTTTAATCCAGACATCTTTCTCTCCATTGAGGATGATTGGTGTGTTAGCCATTTATTCTTCGCTCTTATCCATTGCATATTGGCTCGCCTTTGAACTGCGGTTTGAATTCTTAGTTCCTGGAGCAGGCGAGGTAGCTGAGGACACCAACTGGCAGGAAATTCGTTTGGGTATCTTGCCTTGGTTGGTTCTCACTAAGCTATGTATTTTATTAGTACTTGGTGAGTTCCGGGGAATCCTGCATTTTTTCCGTTTACCAGACCTCACCCGTATATTTACTGCGCTCGCTCTTGCGGCTCTTGGACTTGTCTTACTCTGGTATTTTAAGAATGGAGAAGCTTGTACACCTCGAAGCATTATCTTGGCGGATTTTCAGTTCTCCTTTGTGTTCCTTTGTGGATTTCGCTTATTCTGCAGAGTCTATGCAGAACGGCTCCAGCGAGAAAACCAGTCGACTTTTTCCAAGGCTATCCGCGTCGGAATTCTTGGAACTGGTGAAGTCGGTGCCGCCGTGGCTGCTGACCTATTAGCCAAGAGAAGTCTGGGCATGAAGCCCGTAGTTTTCCTCGACGAAGCTGATGGCAACCTTGGCCGACAAATCCATGGCGTACCAGTGCATGCTCTACCAGATAATTTTCAGACCTTACGTTCACGATACGATCTTGATAAGATAATTATCGCACCTGATGGTGCCGAGCATTTCAGTGCGCGAACAATCGCTGAATGGGTAAGCTCGGCCAATACCGCGCGACTTGATGCTGATATAGTCCCTTCCCTTAATGATCTTGCGACTGGCAAGGTACGGGCTAGTCGACTGCGCCGCGTGGAGATGGAAGACCTACTAGGTCGGTCACCAGTTGACCTAGACTCAACTGGTATCAGAGACCTTTTGCTCGGTCGTGTCGTTTTAGTAACAGGAGCTGGCGGTACTATTGGCTCAGAACTTGTTAGACAGGTTTTACGTCAAGCACCTGAGCGCATCCTACTAGTTGATCAAGTTGAGGGTAGCCTCTTTAATTTGGAGCGTGAATTGGTAGCCGAGGGCTACGCAGGCATTATCATGCCGGTGGTTGCTGACATTCTTGATGAGCCCGAAATGGTACGCTTATTCAAGCAGTTCAAGCCTAGTATCGTCTTCCACGCAGCTGCTCACAAGCACGTTCACATGATGGAGCGGCAGCCAGCAGAGGCTATCAAAAACAACTGCTTCGGTACGGCTTTGTTGTCAAGGTTGGCTACCGAGCACGGAGTTGAGCGCTTCATTTTCATCTCTACGGATAAGGCAATCAATCCCACTAGTGTGATGGGTGCGACCAAGCGACTTGCTGAAATGGGTATCTTGGCTAAACAGTCTTCTGAAGGCAACACGACTCGTTTTATGGCTGTGCGGTTTGGAAATGTCCTTGGTTCCTCTGGTAGCGTTATCCCTATCTTTAGGGAACAGATCGACAAAGGAGGTCCTTTGACAGTGACACACCCAGAAGTAACTCGCTATTTTATGACCATCACCGAGGCAGCTGGTCTGGTTTTGCAGAGTGCTACCCTTGGTAATGGCGGAGAGATATTCGTCTTAGATATGGGCGAGCCAGTTCGGATACTCGATATCGCTCGCCAAATGGCAGAGCTTAGCGGGCTTCGTCCAGACCATGATATCGAAGTACGTTTCACTGGACTGCGTCCCGGCGAGAAGCTTCACGAGGAAATCCAGAATTTCAGTGAAAACCTAGAACGCACAGACCATTCTCGCATACAACTCTACACGGCCAACCCTCCTAGTGTAGAAGCGCATGAGAAGTGGTTAAATGATATCAAGCCCCAACTTTCTACGTTAAGCCGAGCTGCACTCAAGCAAGCCATTAGCGATAAAGTTCCCGAGTACACTCCCTATGTGGAGTAGATGCTCTTTTGGCATTGTATCCCTTAAACATTGACATTCCTAGCGCGGACTCATAGCTATTTTTCATGAGCACAATGAGGACTTTTTCATGACAAAGGCAGTTTGGATTGTTTTGGGCGTCCTTCTCGTAGCAGACTGTGCCGTGTTCGGATACTTCTTTTCTCAGACGCATTCTGAATACGAAAACTTCCGCAATAGAGAACAGACGCAGTCACTTGAACTTGAACAGGCTAAAAACGAACTGTCGGCCAAACAGGTATATCACCGACGCCTCTACAATGATCCCGAGTTTCTAGAGCGTGTAGTGCGTGAACGTCTCAACTACTCACGTTCCAACGAACGGGTATTTATGTTTCCTGACGGGGAGTAGTTACTGGCAGTTATACTTGGGCTCTTCATTTTGAAGATGCCCTTTTTGGTTTACAGTCATGTGGCATATGGCATTTACCTTTCATGATGGACCCCAATGCGTTGAATCATGATGTCATTCAGGCTGCTGGAATCGACCAAGAGGAGATAGCAGCATTGTTCCAGAAGTGGACAGATCGGTCCATGCAGGGTGTAGACTATTCCCTCCTTAGTCCAGCTCCCTATGTGGCCTTAAACGACCCGGTCCGCATGAAAGCGCAGTCTCTTGGTGAACAAGCTATCCGGGACGGTCGAGTGGCAGCATTCACAGTTGCAGGAGGGCAGGGGACTCGTTTAGGCTATGATGGACCAAAGGGCGAGTTCCCAGCTACACCTGTTCAGCAAAAACCACTTTTTCAATTGTTTGCTGAAAAGATTCGTGCCGCCGAGGCTCTCTATAATACCCGTATCTATTGGCTCATAATGACAAGCCTTCAGAACGACGCCCCTACACAGCAGTTCTTTGCATCTCACGATTTTTTTGGACTTAGAGAGTCCCAAGTTCGCTTCTTTACCCAAGGGCAGATGCCAGCCGTAGATGCCCAAACTGGAAATATTTTGATGTCAGAATCCGGCCAAGTTGCCATGAGCCCTGATGGGCATGGAGGCTCCTTGCGCGCACTAGTGCGCAGCGGCAGTGTGGACTTTTTACGTAATAACGGAGTTGATACCCTGAGTTACTTCCAAGTGGATAATCCACTCGTCCAATCTATAGACCCTACCTTTATAGGCCTACACCTTTTGAACAAGGCTGAGATTTCCAGTAAGATGGTTCGCAAGGCGTACTCTGGTGAAAAGGTCGGGCACTTCTGTCTTCGTGAAGATGGTCGTCAAAGCGTCGTTGAATATAGTGATCTGCCGCATGAACTTCAGGAGAAGATCGATCCCGAAACTGGGGAATTGTACTTTATTGCAGGTAGCATAGCCATCCATCTACTTGATATTGACTTCGTGGCTCGTGTGGGTGGTGGCGTTGATACTGAGCTAGCCCTACCCTTTCACTTCGCTCACAAAAAGGTTCCTTACACCGATTCTAGCGGTAAACATGTTGTCCCAGATGAGCCCAACGCAGTGAAGTTCGAGATGTTTATATTTGATGCCCTGCCTCTCGCAAAGCAGTCGCTCATTGTGGAGACTTCCCGAGAAGATGAATTTAGTCCTATAAAAAACGCAACTGGAGTAGATTCTTCTGAGAGCTCTAAGAGTGACCAGTCCGCTCAGGCTCGACGTTGGCTGGAAGCTGCTGGTGAAGCTTTAACTGGCCTAGAGAGGGTTGAGGTGAGCCCGCTCTTCGCCTGCACTGAAGAGGCCTTTGTAGAACGCTGGAATTCGTTGGCGGAAAAGCCAGTAATCAAAGAAGATCTCTATATCCAACCCTGATATTTTCCTTTCATGACTTTGAAACAAACCATAGAAAACCTGCCAGCAGATACGCCCCTGCTTGCTTCAAGCAAAGAAACTCTTCTCTCATGGCTCAGTGGAAGCTTCCTGCCCGATTGGGCGCTGGAAAGCCTCAATGAGTTAGTCGAGAGTGGTGCATGGGATGAACTGAATGATCGGTTCTTTAAGAACCTTTCCTTCGGCACTGGTGGAATGCGTGGACGCACTGTTGGCAAAGTCAGTACTAAGGTAGAGCAGGGCGTGGGACCTGAGCCCGTTTATCCCGCTGTCGGCGCCAACTATCTCAATGATTTCAACGTACTCAAAGCTACCATAGGTCTTTTTCGATACGTTGATGGTTTTCTAAAGGAATCAGATCGCGGACATGAAGTTCCCACGCTGGTAATTGGTCATGATGTGCGGTATTTCTCCCGACATTTTTGTGAACTTGCAGCATCGGTATGGGGTCAGCTGGGTGGTATCGCACAAATTTTCGAAGGGCCCAGGTCAACCCCTCAGGTTAGCTTCACTGTTAGGTATGTTCGTGCCCATGCAGGTATTGTAATTACCGCAAGCCACAACCCCCCTCACGACAATGGATACAAAGTCTACTTCGAGGATGGTGGTCAAATTGTCCCGCCTCATGCCGAAGGAATTGTAAAACATGTCAGTTCTGTAGATTGGGGTACGGTCGCCAAGTACCTTAACAAGGATACATCCAACGTGCGTATTCTGCCAGAGACTCTCGACTCTGCTTATCTGGACTCTGTTAAAGATAGCTTAGCCAATCCAGAATTACTTCGTATCCATTCGCCGAAGGTAGTGTTTACTTCCATACATGGTACTGGCCGTATTTCTTCAATACCCCTGCTTAAATCCCTTGGTACTGAAGTTTCTGAGGTAGCCGAGCAGGCAATTCTCGACGGAGGTTTTCCAACTGTCGATTCTCCTAATCCAGAGAACGCTGAAGCATTGCAGATGGGGATTGACCAGGCAAAAGCTGAAGGTGCTGATCTGCTTATCGGTACAGATCCAGATGCTGACCGCATGGGAGTTGCTGTAAGAGATTCGGACGGGGACATGGTGTTGCTGACTGGTAATATGATTGGTTCCATGATGGCTGAGTACAGGGTTACTCTGCTCAAGGATGCGGGCCTCCTTCCTCCCGATGGTTCGCCCAATGCAGCACTTATTAAAACTTTTGTCACTACCCCCTTGCAGCAGGCCATTGCCAAAGCTCACGGACTCAAAATTATTAACACTTTAACTGGCTTTAAGTGGATTGGTGAAAAACTTCGCATCTACGAGGAGCAGCTTTGCGAAACGTACTTAAGAGAGACCGGCGTGGCACTGGATTACGATGCAACTCCTTCTAAAAAACGCGCCCAACTGCTCCTTAAATACAGCACTTACTATGTGTTCGGTGGCGAGGAGAGTTATGGATATCTAGCCAGCGACCGTGTTCGAGACAAAGATGCTAATGCAGCAGTCGCAATGTTTTGTGAACTTGGTGCTTGGTTGCGGAGTCAGGGCAAGTCTTACCTGGACTACCTTGACGAGCTCTACCTGAGGTACGGCTACTACTACGAGAAATTGGGTAACCTTTATTATGAAGGCGCTGCTGGATCAGAGCGAATACAGGCTATTCTCAAAGCCTATCAGCAAACACCACCACAGACTTTTTCAGGTCGCAGCGTTACAACCTTCAAGGACTTTTCATCCAGTGATTATAAGGACGCAGATGGTAAGGCTATCCCTTCAGAGGTCTTTTTCTTCCTAGAATTGGAGGGTGGTTACAGTTTTGCTGTTCGGGCAAGTGGAACCGAGCCTAAAATTAAATTTTATGTCTTCGGCAGTGAACCAGTCGCAGATGCATCCTCGCTACCCAGCGTAAAGAAACAGACGATATCTTCAGTTGAACATTTACTGGATGACATCCTTGGAGATGCTCGCAGTAAGGCCTTAGGGTAGCTTTATGTGAGCGGCCTATATATCTTTTTTAGTCTCGGTGTTTTGAGAGACCGTAGAGGAGGCGCCACCTCGAAGGTCAATCCACTCCGCCATGATGCGAAGCCCTTCTCGTCGGTGGATGTCAAAATCTGGATCGTCTTCGTCATACTCATTAAGATCGCTTGGTTCTTCGCCTTGTTTGAGAGCAAGGTTGAGTAAAATTTCCGTGGCCTTAAGCTTGTCCTTAGCAAGCGTCTTTAGGGTGTCTTCAAGTTCGTCCTTCTTTTTCTTGTCATTTGCTGCTTTCGCGCGACGAGCTTCCAGATTGAGCGAGTAGGACTTCTGCTCGCGATTCTTACGGAACCAATCGATTGAATCCTTTAGATAGGCAAACTCTTTAAGAGAACCTTGTCTATTGGTACTGGCAGTGCCTAGGGTTTTAACTAGATCTTCGCTGAGTCTGGCAGATTTTTCGGGGCGGTCTGGGAAACTCTCCCAGTCTAATCTTGGGATCTTTCCCCATTTCAGGGCTTTAGGAAGGTCAGACTCCCCGATAGGAAGGTATTCATTAGCCGATGGCAGAACTATGTCAGAGGATACGCCTTCGTTTTGAGTAGAGCGTCCGCTGGGTAGATAAAACTGCTGGATGGTTACTTTGGCAGCGCTGCGCTTAGCATCACGGAAATTAAACACAAACGGTTGGTCTACTTGGAAGATGGCTTGCACGGTACCCTTTCCATGAGTAGAGGTGTCTCCGACAATGATAGCTCGGCCATGGTCCTGAAGAGCACCTGCAACAATTTCGGAAGCGGAGGCACTGTAGCGAGAGACGAGAACCATGAGTGGGCCGTCCCAAACAGTCTTAGGATCTCTATCTACATGCTTTTTAATCCGACCAGTAGTATCTTTGACTTGGACAACGGGGCCTTGGGGAATAAAAAGCCCCGTAAGCTTTACCGCTTCGCTGAGTAAACCGCCACCATTGTGACGTAGGTCTAGGATGAGACCTTTAACATCAGACTTTTTGAGTTTCCCGATGAGCTCTGCAATGTCTATACTTGTACTGGAACTACGTCCACGACCACCATAGAAGGAGGGCAGGTCTAGTAGTCCGATTGGTACAATCTTGTCGCCGCGTGGCACTTCGATTATTTCAGCACGGGCCAAATTGGCTGTGAGCTTTATTTCATCCCTGATCAATGAGACAATCTTACGATCGCTTGGATCCGCTCCCGCTGGTATAATTTCCAATCGTACTTTTGTGTTCTTGGGCCCCTTTATGAGTTTGACGATTTTCTGAAGATTCATGTCGACGACATCTACAAATTCGTCGTCTCCTTGAGCGACGCCGACAATCTTGTCATCCTTACCAAGTTCTTCACTAGCCTTGGCAGGTCCGCCTGGAAGAAGCATTTTTATGATGCAGTATCCGTCTTCGCTTTGTAGCTGAGCGCCAATGCCAACAAACGAGTTGTTGATTTGTTCATTGAACTGCTCAAGCGAATCTACCGACATGAAAGTAGAGTGGGGGTCAAACATGTTGGTGAGGCTAGTCAGGAATATTTCCTGAACATTCCATGACTCATATTCGCCTAGAGTTTTTTCCCATCTCTCGAATCGACGACGGATGGTTTTAACTGCCTCTTCGAGTACTTCCTTTGAGGGCCCTCCGCTAACAGATTCCTTCTCTTCTGTGCTTTCTTTTTCACCATCTCCTTTTTTATCGCTAGCTTCTTCAGAGAGTACTTCGTTAAGAATTTCGTAGGTAAGGCGCGCTTCCCAGAGCTTGTCGGCTGCGGCCTTATCTTTCGGCCATTCGGCTTCCTTGCGGTCTGGTTCATAAGTCTTGTCGGAAGTGAGTTCAAATGGCTTGTCGAGACGTTCAAATACCCAGTCAATACGTTCAAAAGACCGTTTTTGGAATCGTTCAAAAATCTTGTAGGCAGGGTATAGGTTACCGTCAGACAGATACGTTGGCATATTGAGTCCAAGCCGGATCTCAAAATCCTCCCTATCAGTATCTAGGAAATACATGTGAAAGCCGTCAAATCTCTCCATGAAGGTTCGGACGAACTCTTTGAAATCAATATCATCTACTGACTGATTGAGGTAGTGGTAGCGCTGAAGTGCTTGAGTAACCCATTTTGTCTCTCCGACCATTTTGGTGGTTGGCTTCAGCTTCGTGATTTCCCTTTCAGCATGCCCGTTCAGGGGAAGGATAGCCAAAAGTGTAAGCAGGGTCAGTGTAGCTTTGGCGCTGGTTTTAAATGAGGAAAGACTCATAGTTTTGTATTGGTGTTGTTTATGGGGTATTAGCTTTTGCGTGTAATCATACAATGTCCAACCCAAAGGTGTTTTCCAGCGTTAGTTTAATTTCTGAAGAAGATTGTTCAATCCGGCGCTGGTAGTCATGCAGAAACGCTTCTGTGCTAGATTCCTGAAACCATCTTGTTGCTAGTGTTAATTCCTCTGGGTTACTTGCTAGAAAATTAGTGGATCGTCCATGGAAGCGCCTCAAGAAGAATTCTAGCTTCCTGAGGTAATTGTAGTTTAGTAAAAGGTGGGCACAACTCTGCTTTTCTATACATTTGTGTTTGGGAAGAAGCCTAAATAGATCCCTAGTGTGAGTTAGTGAACGTATTTCATTTATTTTTCGACCATAGTGAATTTGGAGAATTTGTACGAAAAACTCGATTTCCAACAAGCCTCCGGGACAGGTCTTGAAAGATAGCCACTTAGGACCTGACTTTGCCTTTTCTTTGCGGATGCGCTTTATCATCGAAAGGATGGATTGCACATCTCTAGCTCCAAAGTTTTGTCCGAAGAGTACATCTTCTCGCATTTTGTTAAATTGCTCTGCGAGCTCTATTGGACCAGCAACAAACCTTGCTCGAGTTAAGCATTGACGTTCCCACAGTTGGGCTGGGCCGAAGTAGTAATTTCTTAATGTTTCTAAGGAATGTACCAAAGGGCTATCTTGTCCATAGGGGCGAAGGCGCGTATCAATATCAAATGTGGGCCCGTTAGAGCCCTGCCAAGATAAAGCTTTGATCAGGCTTTTAGAGGCTTTTTGAATTTTGATGTCTGACTTTTCATGGCTGACAATCAAGATATCCAGGTCTGAACCAATAGTCAGCTCTTCCGCCCCATATTTACCAAGGGCAACAATTCCGATTTGATCTTGCAGATCGCTTTGTCGAAGTTGTTGCCGTATTACGCTGTCGGCTAGTCTAGAGAGGTTTTGTTCTATAACTGGTGTATCGAAGTAACCTAGATGCTCACCCATTGATGCTCTGATTTGCTCAGCCCGGATGTATAGCCAGAGCCACTTTGGGGATTCATCTCCCTCAGGGAGTTGGTCCAACTCCTGTATCGTCGCACTACTATCCTTTAGGAGACGAACGGGTTGGGTGAGTAGTTCATCAAGTAGTTCAGGGTGGCGGCAGAGCAGTTCATGGATGTAAGGACTGCGGTCGAAGAGAAGCGCCAGCATTCCGAACAAGTTTGGAGTGTGTGCGCAGGTCCTAAATAATCCTTTTCTTGTACCGTAGTAGTCTGCAAATTTACCTATGCGCCGAAGTGTGCGTAAGGGAAAGGCAAGTTGCGGCAGCACTTTAGGAAAGTGCTCTTTGAGGCTTAGAAATAGCCTCACATGTTCTTCTGTGAGTAGGTTTTTGTGGCTTCCTAGCAAAAAAAGTCGGAGTTGTTCCTGCGTATCCTCACGGTCTCCGAACCATTCACGTAGTTGTTCGGCGACATTATCGTCAGGAGTTTGTCCTGAAAATAAACCGTACCATAGCTCCGCGTCATCATTAGTGGCACTTTCCTCAAAGAGTTGCAGGTAGGCATGACGAATCAATTCTCGGTGCTTAGCGAGTTGTTTGTCGAATGACTCCCAACTAGAAAACCCATGTGTTAGCGCCAAATCGCTACGAATAGCTACATCTGTAGGTAGCTTATGGACTGGCTGTTCTTCCTGCATCTGTAGTCGGTTTTCGAGCAATCGCAGGAAGAGGTAGGCTTTGCGGAGTTTCTTTGTCAGACTTTCATCGACAACTCCGTATTGTGAGAGTCTTTGTAGTGCATCTAGAGTGGAGCCTGTTTGGAGGAATGGCTGACTCCCTGCATGCAGCAGCTGGTGTCCTTGGGTAAAAAACTCAACCTCGCGAATACCGCCAAAGCCAGTCTTGATATTCAAATTGTCTTCTGAGTCTTCTTGGTTTCGACCAAAACGGGCACGGGTTGCCGCAAGCTCTTGGATTATGGACGGAGGAGGATGTACTGGATAGGCAAAGGAATGAATTTCTTCTTGGAATTCACCGCCGAGAGTAGAATCACCTGCTATGACTCGCATCCGACCAAGTGCGAGACGTTCCCAAGTTTGTCCCGCCGTGTAGTAATAGTTAACAGTCGACTGCAAGTTTTTTACTATTGGCCCAGTCTCCCCCTCGGGCCGGAGTCGTAGGTCAATGTTAAAAAGCGTACCCTCAATTGTACGCTCTTGGCAGACTCTTGTAAATTCCTGTACTAATCGTGTGAAAAACTCCTTGCTGCTCAGTTTCTGCTCTTGGTCACTCAGACGGCAAATTCCATCGCCATCGTAAAGGAAGATTAGGTCGACATCAGACCAGAAGTTTAATTCGTAGCCTCCCAGTTTCCCCATTCCCAAGATGCAAAACTGTGATGGATGCCCTGCCACATCGTTCCATGGCGTTCCATGCTGGGCCGTCAAATCTAATACAAGGGTTTTATAGACTTGATCTAAGCAGAAGTCTGCTAATTGAGAAAGCTCGGTTAAAGAGTCCTCTACTGTTATCAGTTCATGGAACTCGCGGAAAGCGCACCTCAGGCTCATCCAGCTTCTGAAGCGGCGGATAGCTTCCATGAACTCTGGAAAGGTTAAATCATCAATATCACCTCCGAATTCTGTTTCCCAGCATTCATTGAGTGAGATAGGGGAGAGTGGATTGGCATACTTGGCGTGTAGCCAATGAATACACTCTGGGATACGTCTTATGAGGTTGCGGGTTTGGCCAGACCAAGCTGCCAGAGTATCCAACCTGTCGATAAATTCGTCATCAAGACGATTAGCTTCGCCGGCAAATATTTCCCGGATGAAGCTCATAGCATCCGGCAGATGAGCATTTTTATGGAAATCAGTTGCAAGGGCGTCAGCGTCTCAAGACGTCTTTGGCATCGTCCAGTGTACGCTTTTCCTCCGGTGTGAGTGCACCGAAGCCTTGTTCGTTGATTTTGTCGAGAATACGGTCTACTTCACGTTGCAGATCGTCCTTATCTCGACCTTGTACAGCGGACGGGAATGGGTTGCGCATGGGCTTGCGAGCTTGTGTACGAGCAACAGGGCGGAAGGACTTCCTTTGTTGGAGGAATGACGGCATTGGCAAGGTCATCCCCATACCAAATCGGTAGAAAAGCACGGCACCCAGCATCCCACCTAGGTGAGCGGAGTGTGCAACGCTCCCCACGCCTCGGAGCTCACTGCCTAGGAATAGATAAATTTCAAGGGCGAAAACTCCCCACACCAACCATTTTGGTTTCATTGTGACCGGGATCACGAAAAAAAGTAAAAACGTAACTGGCTCATTCGGGCGAGTCATACAAAAGTAAGTGAGAAGTCCCAACACTCCTGCGGAAGCGCCAATAAGGGTGGAACCACTTTGTCCCCAGTTTGCGGCAAGCCAGACTATCGAACCTGAGAGAACACTCCCAAAAAACAAGGTTCCGAGTTGGCGAGGATTTAGAAAGTTCTCAAGTGCTTTTCCTATGAAATAAATGCCCAGCAGATTGAACAAAAGGTGGAGAGGTAGAGCTTGTCTTGTGTCGTGAAGAAAGCTGTAGGTTATAAATGTCCAAGGTTTGATCAAAAAATTGTCTGCCCACAGCGCGAGCAGATTGGTGGGAAAAGCTCCTTGCAAAACCAGTTGAAGAACGAAAACCGTGATGTTGGCAACGATCAGAATCTTGATCAGGTTTTGAGCGGGACGCTGCGCCTGACGCATGTAGGGTCGGTCGTAGAGCATATTTTGGGGTGGCGCCTATCATTTGGCGCATACAAATTGTAATTCACGTAACTCTATCGCTCTGTCCCGGCTTGACTCAATCTGAAATTCCAACTTTTTCCCGTTAACAGATTACCCATGGCTCAAATAGAAGACAGATGGCCAGATAACTTGCCTGGAAAATTCTATGTCGATGAACAGTGCATTGACTGTGATCTTTGTCGTGAACTTGCGCCTGAGTTCTTCCGCCGTAATGATGATCAGGGATACTCCTATGTTTTCAACCAGCCAGACTCTCAAGATGGGGTGGGTGAGTGCGAAGAGGCATTGGAGAGTTGTCCAGTTGAGGCAATAGGAAATGATGGCCGTGAGTCGTCCTCTTAAGTCTCAATCATACCCTCTAATGTATCAGTAAAACTCTGATTTCAGAGCAACTTCTGCTTTACGAAGTCTAGTTGATATCTCAAGGGGCCATAGAACTTCTTGGGTATCAAAAAGGCGCCCCTCGGACAAAGCCGAGGGACGCCTAGGTGGTGGGAGGGATGGAAATGAATTACTTTTTCTCAAGCGCTGCTTGCGCTGCGGCAAGTCTTGCCACTGGGACGCGGAATGGGGAGCAACTCACATAGTTCAGCCCCACTTTGTGGCAGAACTTCACGCTTGAAGGTTCGCCGCCGTGCTCTCCGCAAATTCCCAACTTGAGGTTCTTGCGGGTTGATCGGCCACCTTCGACACCGATTTGCATCAGTTTACCCACGCCGCTCTGGTCAATGCTAGCGAAAGGATTGGCTGGTGCGATCTCTTCCTCCTGATAGTAGGGGAGGAAGCTGCCTGAGTCATCGCGACTCATGCCGAGACCGGTTTGTGTGAGGTCGTTGGTGCCAAAGCTAAAGAACTGAGCATGCTGCGCAATTTCATCAGCCACTAGGCAGGCTCGGGGAATCTCGATCATCGTACCAACTAGGTATTTGATCTTAACTTCTTTCTTGGCCTGAACCTCCTTGGCTACGCGGTCAATGATCTCCTTCTGGATTGCCAGTTCTTTCTCGAAGCTTACGAGGGGAACCATGACTTCGGGAGCAACGTCAATGCCCTTTGCAATGACTTGTGCGGCAGCCTCAAAGATAGCTTGAGCCTGCATTTCAGTGATCTCTGGATATACGTTACCAAGGCGACAGCCTCGGTGCCCAAGCATGGGGTTGAATTCATGCAAGTCCTCAACACGGCGCTTGATGCTGGCGACTGAGACTCCGAGGGTTTTTGCCAGTTCACGCTGTGAGGCGTTGTCATGAGGTAGGAACTCATGTAGCGGTGGGTCTAGCAGTCGAATCGTCGCCGGGAGTCCGTTGAGAGCGGTAAAGATGCCCGCGAAGTCCCTACGCTGATAGGGTAATAACTTCTTGAGTGCTTTCTTACGGGTTTCTGTGTCTTCAGCGAGGATCATCTCGCGCATGGCGTCGATCCGTTTCCCTTCGAAGAACATGTGTTCAGTGCGGCACAGTCCGATACCCTGAGCGCCAAAGGCGATAGCATTAGATACCTGCTTTGGGGAATCTGCATTTGTACGCACCCCAAGTTTGGTAGCTTTTTCACACCAGTCCATCAGCTGGGCGTAGTTCTTGTAAGATTTGCTCTTGGCTGGTTTGAGACTTTTGTCGATGAGCACCTGAAGAATTTCTGATGGAGCAGTTGGCAATTCACCGCCGTAAACCTCACCAGAGGTACCGTTGATGGAGAGATAGTCACCCTCTTTGAAGGTTTTACCAGCCACCTTTAGTGTCCGAGAGTGATAGTCGATCTCTAGTTCTGCGGCACCACATACGCAAACCTTGCCCATTTGGCGAGCCACCAGAGCAGCGTGTGAGGATACTCCACCACGGGCAGTCAAGATGCCTTCGGCGGCAATCATGCCGCGAAGATCTTCTGGAGAAGTCTCGACGCGTACAAGTAGTACATGGCCCTTCTTTGCCATATCAACAGCGCGTTCTGCATTGAAGCAGATGCGTCCAGATGCGGCACCCGGACCTGCTGGCAATCCTTTAGCGAGGGAAGCTGCAGCTTTTTCGGCCTTGGCGTCGAAAATAGGTGCAAGTACTTGGTCAAGTTGGTCGGCAGGCACACGTTGCACGGCTGTCTTCCAATTGATAAGCTTTTCCGACTCCATCTCGACGGCAATCCGTACAGCAGCTAGGCCAGTGCGTTTACCATTGCGTGTCTGCAGCATGTAAAGCTTTTCGTCCTCTATGGTGAACTCAAAGTCCTGCATGTCTTTGAAGTGCTTTTCGAGAGTCTTTTGTACTGCTACCAGTTCCTTGAAGGGCTTTGGTAGGACTTTCTTCAGCTCAGCTACTGGGCGAGGTGTGCGCACGCCTGCAACTACATCTTCACCCTGAGCATCTGTCAGGAATTCGCCATATAGAACTTTTTCTCCAGAGGCAGGATCGCGAGTGAAGGCTACACCTGAGCCAGACTTTTCGCCACTATTACCAAAAACCATCGCCTGGACATTTACAGCCGTTCCCCATTCAGCAGGGATACCGTATTTGCGGCGATAAACGATGGCGCGGTCGTTCATCCAGGAACTGAACACTGCGCTGATCGAGCCCTTGAGCTGCTCCCAAGGGTCTGCGGGGAATTCTTTACCTGTTCTTTCTTTAATGAGTTTCTTGAAGCGGGCAACCAGCTCTTTCATGGCCTCGCCATCAATCAAGCTATCGTCTACTTCGCCCTTTTCCTTTGGGAAGAGTTCTTTCTTAAGGTCTTCAATTGCTACTTCAAATGGTTCCTCATCTTCGTCTGGGCGCTTTTGAACTCCCATTACGACGTCGCCGTACATTTGCAGGAAGCGGCGATAGCAGTCCCATGCAAATCGTTCGTTACCAGATGATGCAACCAGAGCTTCAACAGTGTCGTCGTTAAGGCCAAGATTCAGGATGGTATCCATCATGCCTGGCATTGAGTCACGAGCACCTGAGCGTACTGAGAAAAGAAGTGGGTTCTTTTTATCTCCTAGTTTTTTGCCAAGCTGCTTTTCCACGCTCTTAACAGCCTTGCGAATTTGCTCGTCGAGTACCTTGGGATACTTCTTCTTATTGGCATAGTAGTAGGTACAGACTTCAGTGGTGATGGTGAAGCCTGGTGGTACTGGGAGGCCTATCTTTGCCATTTCGGCTAGATTGGCTCCTTTACCGCCTAGGAGGGCACGCATCGCCTCGGACGCGTTGCCATCGGTTTTCTTCCCAAATTCGTACGTGTACTTGGGTTTCTTGCTCATGAGGTATGGTATGGGTTTTGGAATCGGGATGTGAGGTATCTCCATCGCGGATAACACCACGCAGCCGCTATTAATCTAAAATTAGGGATCGCGTAATAAATGGAGACCGTTGCAGGCTGTCAATGTTGAAGGATACAAGAAAAGAATTGAAAAAAACCATAGGTTTAGCATGACAGAACCGCTTCTTTTTGGTTATGTGCATCCCCGCACGACTAGCATCGCCCCTACATCTTTCCGTTACGTATGTCCGACGACTCACAGGCAGACGATTCCTCTCCACCGCAGGATCCGAAAAACACCGACGTTTCGGCAGGGCTGAAGAATAATGGCTCCTTGGACGGCGAGCCTGAGCTCCAACTTACTGGCGACCGTCCGGGTGCGGCTGAGCTTGCAAATCTTCCGCATCGGAAGGCTGAACGAAAGTCTGAAGATGATGAACAACCTGTTTCGGATGCAACAGAACAAAAATCTACCTCAGATGATGAGAGCCCAAAGGATACTGATCTGCCTAATGACCATTCCGAGCACAACGAGGATCATGATCCATACCACCACGATCACGACGATTATCATGACCCTGCACACTACGAGGATGATTATCACCACGACCACCATGTAGAGGAACACAACCCAGAAGATGACTGGTGGGAGGAGGATGAAGAAGATGAAGATGATCAGCTCGCTCCGGAAGGGGAGATGTCATTCCTTGACCACCTAGAGGAACTTCGGTGGACGATCTTCAAGAGCTTAGCCGCGCTCATTTTGGGATGCGTATTGGTTGGTATCAACCTGAAATTGTTTGCTGATTGGCTTCAGGCTCCGATCGAATACGTAGCAAAGGGTAGCGGCGGCCTTGTCTATGCCGTCACCGATGAGAACAAGCTCCAAGCTCTGGAGCGTAATTCTGGTAAGTTTGTCTGGGAGGCAGACTGTCTCTACAAGCCCCTCGCCGATGATGAAGGCTCACTTTACGTGGTTGCCTCAGAAACTAAACTCATTGCCTTAGACGGCCGTAGCGGCAAGTCGCAATGGGAGCTGGATACAAGCGGACCAGTTCGTGCACCGCCAGTGATGGACGGGAAAGGTTTTCTGTACCTTCCTGCCGGTGATGAAAAGGTTCTTGCAGTCAACTCAGCTAATGGAAAGGTGAAATGGGAAAAGGAAATTGCTGAAGGAATTGATAATTCTCTCCTTCTGCCGCCGAGCGATGACGACATCGAACTGCGCACTCGCCAACCCTTGGGTGTGCTGATGGTCTTGATGCAGGTTGTGTTTTTTGGAGGGCTGGCAATTTCAATGCCCTTCATACTACTTTTCGCTAGTGGCTTCATTGCCCCAGGTTTAACACCTCGCGAGAAACGCATGCTCCTGCCCGGAAGTCTAGCTGGCGTTGGGCTGTTCCTTGCTGGCGCTGCATTAGCCTTCTTTTTCATCATCCCTGTTTCTCTTCGTTTCTCCGCTGTGCTTAACGATTGGATGGGTATCGAGCTTCTCTGGGACGTAAATGATTACTACAGCCTTGTGGTAATGGTCACATTGGCGGTTGGGGCTCTTTTTCAATTCCCGCTGTTGCTTGTGATTATGGGCTATTTGGGAATCTTACCTTCAGACAAGCTTAAGAAGGGACGGAAGGTGGTCTTCGTCATTATTATGATCGTAGCCGCTCTGCTTACCCCTGGAGATGTAATTGTTGCCCTAGTTCTTCTTACTGTCCCTCTGTATATGCTCTTTGAGGGCTCGATCTTAATGGTTGCCTACGTTGAGCGTTCCAAGGCTCGGCGTGAGGCGCGAATTGAGGAGAAACGCAAGCAGCGCATGGCTGCCCGAAGGGCTGCCAAGCAGACAGCGGCTAAGGCAGTAGATGGTTCTCGCGAAAAAGGCAAAGAATCGCAGTCGGAAGGTGACTGATCTGCTGGCCTGCTAGACTTTTTGGACCTTCACAGCATCGGTCCACTGCAAGAGTATTGGATGCCAAAAAATTAGGCTGCTGCCTCATTGCGCTTGCGGCGCAAGTGATCTGCAAGCACGGCATGAAACATAACGCATGCAAGCCAGAATGTACCACCTAGAGGTACTGCTGCAAAAAAGCCCATGATAGCCGCGGTGATCGAAGACTCATCCTGAACAAGGGCATGATTGCGCAATACGCCAGCCATGTAGAGGTAGAATGCAAGTGTAAGCGCAATGTGAATGAAGTGATGGTGGGGCTTTAGTAGCTTCACACTAGCTGGCTCCGGGGTGTTTTGGGTGTCTTCACTCATGATATGTGTGGTGTTTCTTATTTGAGTTGGGGTCAGAAATGAACTATCTAGGGTAGGGAAGTCAAGTCCTGCTAGACTGAAAGGCGGAGGAACTTGAAGCTCCTCCGCCGTTGTGGCGAGTTGTGTTAAAGACAGAGGGGGTCAGACTTCTTTCCAGGCCCGGTCCTTTGCGGAGGCTAGGACCGCGTCGCAGACCTTAGCTGTTTCGAGGGCGTCGCGGAAGGTGGGGTTGCAGGGCGTACCCTTATCGAGGCTGTCGAGGAAGTCGGCAACTTGGTGAACGAACGTGTGCTCGTAGCCTATACAGAGGCCGGGCACCCACCACTTGTCCATGTAGGGCATGTCGCCGTCGGTGATGTGGATGCTGCGCCAACCGCGGACGTTGGAATCGTCTGAGTGGTCGAAGAATTCAAGTCGGTTGAGGTCGTGCAGATCCCAGCGGATGGAGGCGTTAGCTCCATTGATTTCGAGGGTGTACAGCGCTTTGTGTCCGCGGGCGTAGCGAGTGGACTCGAAGAGGCCAAGTGAGCCATTGTCGAAGTGACAGTGGAAGAGACAGGCGTCGTCGATGGTGACTTGCTGCTTCTCGCCGGTGGCTGTGTGGATGCGCTCTTTGATGAAGGTCTCGGTGACCGCGGAGACGTCCTTGACGGAGCCATTGAGCCAGATTGCGGTGTCGATGCAGTGGGCTAGTAGGTCGCCGGTCACGCCACTCCCAGCAGCGGCGGCGTCCAGACGCCACAGGCCTTCTCCGCCCTGGGGCAGTTCGGCACTGATTGTCCAGTCTTGAAGAAAGTTGGCGCGGTAGTGGAAGATTTGTCCGAGCTTGCCAGAGTCGATGATTTGTTTGGCCAGAGTGACGGCCGGCACGCGGCGGTAGTTGTACCAGACGGTGTTAGCAACTCCGGCTTTTTCCACGGCATCCACCATGGGTTGGCTTTCCTCGGCGGTGCGCGCGAGTGGCTTTTCACAAAGGACCATCTTGCCGGCTTCGGCGGCGGCTATGGCGACTTCTGCGTGTTGGTCATTTGGGGTGCAGATGTCGATGGCGTCGATGTCGTCCCGCTTGATGAGCTCCCGCCAGTCAGTCTCGTAGCTGGCGTAGCCCCATTGGTTGGCAAATGCCTTGGTGCGGTCCTCCGTGCGGCCGCAGACTGCCTGCAGGACGGGCGTGTGCCCAAGATCGGGGAAGAAGTCGCTGACGCGCTTGTAGCCGTTGGTGTGGGTGCGGCCCATGAAGCCGTAGCCGATGAGACCGATTCGGAGTTCCTTTTTCTCTGCCATAGTGGGTGGGGATTGTTTCAGTGTTGGGTATTGTAATTTTGGTGTAGGTGAGGGTGCGGGAGAAAAACTTCCCGGAAGGCGCAGGGCCTTCCGGGAAGCCAAGTTTGTAAATTATCAGAGGGGAGGGTGACCGTCAATGGCCGCCACCACCATTGCCGCTGTCAAGTTCGACGGGCTTGTAACCCCCGCGGCTTTTGTAATAGAAAATCATGCCAATATAGCATGCGAGCATGAAAATCGGGAAGATGGTGATCCGTGCAAGTGAGGATTGTTTACCCGTTTTAATCAATTCACCGACTTCTCCCTGTTTGGCATCATCGAGGGTCGCGACTTTGTCACCATCAACTGCATTATATTTACCAAGGAAGTAAGTGTCCTCCTTGGAGATGGTTTCATAGGTTCCAGGGGTGCTTTTCTCGATGGTATCCTTGATGCTGTCTTCGGTTAGCTTACCGATGACTGGGCCACCAAGAATCCCCACGGCAAGCATTCCAATACCAGCGATTGCGTTGAGGGTGAGGGCTCCGCCTTTAGGGCACTGCTCAGAAACGACTCCAAGCATGGTCGGCCAGAAGAAGGTCTTACCGAAGCCATAGAGGGTTGCACAAGCGAAAATCATGAAGAGGCCTGAAGCAGAGCTCAGGAGGAACAAACCGGCGATTGCCAGGACAGAGGATGTAACCAAGAGTCCCAGGGGGCCGAGCTTTTGAAGGATCGGCCCTGCAAACCAGAAGCGAAGGATCATCATGATCGCGGAGGTGTAGATAAGAACCAAGAGTGGGTGCTGTCCCGCTGCCTTAAGTGGCTCTTCCATCAAACCTGAGATCGCTCCGTCCGTGCCAAGTTCTGTTGTGGCAAGTGGCATCATGATGATGCACAAGAAGATTAGGATTGGGCGTCCCAGAGATTTGCAATAGAAACCGTAACCGACAGTGGCAACCGCGGTAAGTAAATACACTGCATTATCTCCCCAACCAAAGACCATGCCAAGTTGTTTGAAAACTAGGTAGCCAGCAATTAGGGCCCCAATCGCACCAAACTCTGCAAGCATCTCCCTGTAACTGGTCCCTGAAGAGACTCTCTCATTAACTGGGAACTCCGCCTTAATGAGCATTGCCAGATATATCACTGCGGGTATGGCGATCAAGTAGATGAGGATTTTCCAGTCTTGAGCCGCTTGTTCACCAAGTAGAATTGTTAAGATGCCTCCTAGAACAAGACCACCTGGCCAGCCAGCGTGAAGGATATTTAGCCACTTTGTTTTGTCTTTTTTAAACATAGTAGCAACCACTGGGTTAATAAAAGCCTCTACGGTGCCGTTACCCAATCCGAGGATTACCGAGCCCCAGTAAAGTCTGCTGTATGCCTTATTTTGCACAGCTTCCAGAGCATCGCCTTCCAGACCTGTTGCAGCATTAACAATTCCATATGCTTGGATTGCTAGGAACGCATAGAGTGCGTAGCAAATAAAGCTGAAGTACATTGCCGCTCTGTAACCGACCTTATCGATGATCAGGCTGAAGAGGATTATGCTTATCGCAAATGGCCAGATACCGGCTCCAAAAAGTTCACCAGCCTTCACTTGGTCCAAGGCAAATGTAGTTTGCCAAAAAGCTGGGTCATTGACGAGAAATGCCCGGGTGATAAAGGCGAAGGCTGTTGTGATCAGCGCGATGAAGCAGCCCCAGAAGAGCTTCATATCGGGTTCGGAGTTTCCTAGTTTTGTGTCGCTCATATTCGTGCAGGTTAGGTTAATCACGGATCCGCCTTTAGCGGAGGGAGTTTCCGTTTAATTGGGCCAAGAAGATGTAGATTTATGCTTTTTTGGCAAGTCATAAAGGATGGTTAAGGCCATGCCGAATCCTCACAGTTTATAGCTGCTCCTTCGTTGACACTTTATAACGTTTGTGCTCAATACTTCATCCTTTTATTGCTCTATTGGATGCGGCACCAAGAACCCACCCCTCGCAATGTGTACTACCCTTAGCAGATAATTTACCGTGCCACCTTTTTTTCCCACTCGTGCGCGAATATACATTCTTTTATTTATATTACTCGCGTGCGCACGCGCACACAGCGCCGATTGGCTGGTCGATCCTAATGGGGATTCCGCAGCTGATGATTTATTTATCAGCCTAGAGGATGCAATTGCTAGTGACAAAGTGTCTGATGGAGACACTCTTACACTCCGTCCAGGCAATTATGTTCACGAAACCGAATTGGTCTTAAATAAAGCCTTAACCATACAAGGTGATGGCACCGGGGAGGTTATTCTTGAGCACGCCAATCAGCCAAGGAAGGTTTCGAAGACTGCCAAAAGTACAGTTTGGTACGACCCTGATCAGTATGACTACTCGGTTCGGGTAACAACCGCTGGTGTGACCTTCAAAAATGTGACCTTTGGAGGTTGGGAACAGGAAAGGGCTAGCTTTGGATGGGTATTGGGTGTGGGAGCTTCTGATTTAACCCTTGATACCATAAGCTTCCCGGGGGAGAACGTGCGCAACGCCGTGGTTGTTTTTGCCGAGGTCTCTGGATTGACCATCCGCAACTGCACTTTTAGTGGAGGGTATTATGAGTCAGCAGTTCGTGGCAGTACAACTGATATGCTCGTCGAAAACAATATTTTCGAGGAGCGGCACTGGTATGGCGG
>CAJWWL010000023.1 GCA_913048125.1 uncultured Opitutia bacterium
CGGTTGAGCGACTGGTGCATCTCCATAGATGCTCCGCCAGGATAGGCGAAAATCACTTCGACCCCTTCGCGTTCCAGTGCCTTGACAAGAATATCAGCGCCACACATTTCTGGGCCGATCTCGTCCTGTTCCTTCGGAAAGTCCACAACGGATTGGGGTTTCATCGTTTAACCTTGTGATTTAGTTGTATATAAGCTCAAAAGAGGCGGCTAAAAAACCTAATGCAGCATTTAAAGACAAGCGTGAAAACATGAAAGTAGCCTTTCTTGGAGACATAGTCGGTCGACCCGGTCGCAACTTCGTCATGGAAAAAATTCATGAACTGCGGGTTCAGCACAGTTTGGATTTCATTGTGGTCAACGGAGAAAACGCAGCCGGTGGAGCTGGTATCAATTCTCGCATTGCCACCGCTTTGCGCAACTCTGGGGTTGATGGAATTACTCTGGGTGATCACCTGTGGGATGAACGGGGATTTGAACGTGAAATTGATAGTCTCGACTGGCTCTGCCGTCCGGCCAATCTTCCAGAAAGCAATCCAGGACTGAACTCACTTCTTCTGGAGAAAGGAGACTTGAAGCTCGGTGTAGTAACCGTGCTTGGTCGACAATTCATGAGGGTTCACCCAAGTTGTCCCTTTGAAACCGCTCGCCAATACGCTGAATCTTTAAAATCCAGAGGCGCTCAGGCCATACTAGTCGAGATACACGCGGAAGCAACATCCGAAAAAATTGCACTCGGTTGGTATCTAGATGGTATAGCTAGTCTAGTCGTCGGCACGCATACCCACGTTCCCACTGCTGACAATCGTGTATTGCCTAGGGGAACAGCTTATTTGACAGACGCTGGGATGTGCGGCCCGTATGAGTCAGTACTCGGAAGGGATATCCAGCCAGTTTTAGGACGATTCCTAGACGGAATGCCAAGAAGGTTTACTGTGGCCACAGGTGATGTGGCTATTAGAGGATGCGTGGTAGATATCGACGAGAATAACGGTATTTCTCGTAGCATAGACTTAGTACATCTAAAGCAGTCGGTCAGTCCCGACGGCCCATAAACATAAGCAGGTAGTAGAGTAGTGTAGAAAGACTTGTGACGAAGGCAGCAACATAGGTCCAAGCTGCTGCGTCAAGAGTCTGTTTCACTCCAGCCATCTCATCCTGTTGGATAATGCCTAGGTGAACAAGTTCTTCTTTGGCTCGCTTACTGGCATCGAACTCAACAGGGAGAGTGACTAATTGGAAGACGGTCAAGATCATGTAAATCAGAATGATTAAGGGAAGGACAGTCTGGATGGGCAGTATCGGCAGTAAAAACGATGCAATCAAGAGCATTGGAAGAGTTTTAGACGCAAATCCGGTCATAGGAACAAGCGCCATACGGAGATTCAACATTGAGTAGCCAACTTTGTGCTGGATGGCGTGACCAGCTTCGTGCGCGGCAACTCCTAGTGCAGCGAGGCTGGTACCGTGGTAGTTGTCGTGACTTAACGCCAAACGTCGATTGGTTGGGTCGTAGTGGTCGGTAAGCCTGCCTGGGGTAACAGCAATATCCACGTCATGTATACCAGCACGCTGCATGACAAAGCGTGCAGCTTCAGCACCGGTGATGCGACCACGAGACTGGACTTGGAGAAAACGGTTGTAAGTTGAGCCAACGCGCATTTGTGCCCACAGGCCAAGACCCATTGGTAAGAGAATCAGAATTATAAATTCCATTGTTAATTGAATATCTGTGACAAATTTATAGCGTATTCAAATCAAAATAGGATGAGACGTTTTAAAATTCTTCAGACTTTGTTCCTGCTCTCAGCAAGTATATCTTCAGCAGGCACCCTCACCGAAAACGCTGAGGAGGAATCGCCAGCAGTCACAGCCGCAATCGATTCAAGCTACTCTCATGTTCAAACCGAAGTGGCACCACAGGGAAACAAGGCCTTCTTCCTAACGCATACAGGCGCCGACCAGAGTGATCAGACAATAACACTCGATAGTTCATTCACAGCGACTGCGAATACGAAACTATATTTTGAAAGCCGTCTCAACTGGGCAACATCAACTCAGATTGCCTATGCAGAGGTCAAAGAATCTGGTAGCACCTCTTGGGTCTCAGTTTGGACGCAGTCAGGTACTAATTCAGCAGGCTCATCGTTTTTCAGCTTAGAGGAGACATCTCTATCATCCTATGCAGGAAAAACTCTGTCTCTAAGATTTAGGTACGTAGCATCCGGCAGCTACTACCCAAGTGACTCGACCGGCGTGGGCTGGATCTTTGACAACATTCAGGTGGGGGAAAGCTTCACAACTCGTGAATGGTCAATAGGAGAGCCTACCGCAAAGGAGCAGTTGGTAACAGAATTGATCAACCGCGCACGAGCAGACTCACAGGCTGACCTCCAGCGGTTGAAGGAAACAACTGACACCGATGTTCTCCACGCCTATGATTACTTCAGCGTCGACCTTGATATTTTGACCTCGCAGTTTGCAGGTAGCAACTTCGGACCCGGAGCTCAAGCGAGCGGTGATACTAATGCTATCGCCACTACCCTTCCTCCCCTCGCACCCAACTCGAAGCTTCTTGCTGCATCAAGACTCCATACACAAGACATGTTTAACAATCAATTCCAAGGTCATGGAAGTTCAAATGGAGCACTGTCTCCCAACCAAGAAGGCGATCAAGTGGGTGATCGTATTCAACGGCAAGGCTATACCTTTAGCACCACTGCAGAAAATGTCTCATCTTACAGTAGCTCAATCTGGGACTCTCACGCAGCCTTCATTGTAGACTGGGGCACTTCAGCTAGTACTGGCCTCACCTATGGAGGCATGCAGGATCCAGCTGGTCACCGAAACAATGTATATGGGAGTGGTTTTCGAGAAATCGGAGTGGGTGTAGTGGAAGGCACCAACGGTAGTGTTGGGCCGTTACTGGTCACCCACGCAATGGCTACCTCAAGCGACTACAACCAGCCCTTTATCACCGGTGTAGCGTACTATGACACCGACGGAGACGGATTTTACGACGAAGGCGAAGGCATTGGAGGCATAACTGTTAAGGTTGATGGAAGTCCTTACCACGCTATCACGCCAGACTCAGGCGGGTATGCCATACCCATGGTCGCTGATGGCGACTACGAAGTTAATTACACAATGCCCGACGGTTCCAGTGACACGGAGATCATCACCATATCCAATCAGCAAAACGTCAAATCTGATATCACTCCGAGTTGGCAAGCCACCACCCTATCTGGACCTGAGACCTACGAAACTAACAGCCAAGTTTCCTATGTACTGACTGCCAACCCCGCTGCAACCGCCTACAAGCTTTACCTCTGGGAAATTGTTGCAGGCACTGGGACTATCGGTGCTGAGAGCACCGGTGAAGTCATAGTATCTGCCTCCAGTTCTTACGACATCCGACAAATTGCCACCGTTAACAATGGCTCGTACGCCTACCGACTCCTCTCACCCGACGGACAAGACCAGACTTTAGAACTCGACTACGACCTACTCCCCGGCACCTCTGCCACCTTGCAGTGGCAAGACCGTCTCGGGATCCTCTCCTCAACCCAAGACGCAGAAGTTCAGGTCTCCACCGACTCCGGTACCACTTGGAGCACCATCAACAGCCGCAAAGGCTCAGGATACAGCAGTTATGCCACCGCCTTCACCCAACAATCCATCTCGCTAGCTGGCTATGAAGACATGCCCCTGCGCATCCGCTTTCGCATCTACAATCCGCCTACATCCAGCTTTTTCAGCAGCATGAGCGATAATTTCGGTTGGTACATCGACGACATTACCTTCTCCAACGTTGAAGTACTTGTCGAAGGTATTACCAGCGAAGGAACAAGTCCTCAATGGACATTCAGCAGCCCTGACAGCGCGGTATTCCTACTCCGCGCGCAGATCATCAATAACACAAACACCTACCCCATCGGACCAGGTCTGCGCATCCAAGCTGTCGATGCCGCTACCGCCACTCGCGAGACAGCACTGGTAGGTACGCTCGTCAGTAACAACTGGTACAGTTCTTCCTGGATGGACTACTACTTCGCCAGTACTACCACCGGCAATTATTGGTTCTACCACTATACTCTCGGATGGCTCTACTTTGGGGGCGTCTCCGGTAACGGCGCTTGGTACTACGATAGCGCCTTAGGTTGGCTCTGGACAACCTCCTCCGAATACCCCTTATTCTATCAAAGCAACGGCAGCAAATGGCTTTATTACAACAAAGGAAGCCTCAACCCTCGCTACTTTTATGACACTTCCACAAATATCTGGAGCGAGAACTAAATCCTAACTTCTGAGCCCTGCTCGTTCGAGTAGGGACTCTAACCTCGGCCCGCGCCCCATGAAGTCCTGAAACAATACTTCAGGGTCTTCAGAATTACCACGACTTAAAATCTTCTTGCGGAAGTCCATGCCGACTTCAGCGCTCATGACACCCTCTTTTTTGAAGCGGGTAAAGGCATCGGCGTCCAGCACCTCCGACCACTTGTAGGAGTAGTAGGCGGCGGCATAACCGACGCTGGATGAAAATAGGTGGGTAAAGCGTCGAACGTTACTGGGAGCAGGCGGATCCAACTTTGCAACGTAGGTGTCTTGGATCTCAGAAATAATGGCATCAAGTTCACCAGAGGGTTCTTTCGCAAATCGTCGATGGAGTTCAAGATCCATTTTACCAAAGGCAAGCTGTCTCATATTCGCAGTAGCGGTAAGGTAATTACGAGCTCGAAGCATTTTATTAAAGAGATCATCAGGAATCACTTTGCCGGTTTCATAGTGACGAGCAAAGAGATCGAGGCTTTCCCGCTCCCAGCACCAATTCTCCATAATTTGAGAGGGTAACTCAACGAAGTCCCATGCCACATTAACTCCGTTGAGCCTACGAATTTCAACCTCACCACAAAGATGGTGAATTAGATGACCAAATTCATGAAAAATTGTCTCGACCTCGCGGTGAGTGAGTAATGCGGGACGATCACCCGCAGATGGCGTCATATTTCCACAAATGAGACCAAGGTGAGGTGATATGTGACCATCCTCATCAGGGGCACCAGTTCGAAGATAGTTCATCCAAGCGCCACCACGCTTGGGTTCTCGAGGATGCCAGTCCGTAAAGAAACTGCCCATATTTCTACCGTTAGTGGCGTCAAACATGTCATAGTATTTGACCTCTGGATGCCAGACCTCAACCGCACCTTCAGGGACTTCGCCGCTGGAACCAACTTCAAAAAAGACTGTCTTACGCTTTTCAATTCTTAGGTTGAACACCTTTTGTGCTAGATCGAAAAGGCCATCAATCACTCGATCTACAGGGAAGTAAGGCCTAAGTTCCTCTTCATCGAAATCGTACAGCTCTTTTTGCTGTTTCTCTGCCCAGTATTGAGTCTCCCATGGTTTTAGGAGTCCAGACTTCAAACCCAAGCTTTTAGCCTTAAAACTGCATAGTTCTTCATATTCTGATTTGTGGACCTCTAGAATTCGGTCGTGCAGGTCAGTAACAAACTCATCAGCCTTAGCACCAGTTTTGGCCATTCGACGTTCGAGTACGAGGTCAGCAAAGTCAGTCTTACCTAGGAGTTCTGCCTTTTCCTGACGCAACCTTAATATTTGCCAGATCAGATCAGAGTTATCATGTGGTTCCTCGTGGCCAACCCTAGATGAAGCCTCCCAGACCTGGCGCCGGATTGATTCATCATCAAGATGCTGTAGAACTGGCCCCATGGAAGGATAATGCAGGGTGAAGCGCCAAACAGGTGAAGCCTCAGAACCTAAGCCCTTAGCCTTGGCATCAGCTAACGCAGTAGCTAGCGCGGTTTCTGGTAGTCCGGCTAATTTCGATTCATCTTCAATTTGGAGATCCCATGCATTGGTAGCATCAAGTACATTTTCACCAAACTTTTGGGTAACTTTGGCCAGTTCAGCCTCCAGATCTTCCAGACGTTTTCTGGCCTCAGAAGGTAAATCTGCGCCATGGTCCTTGAAGTAGGCAAGAGTTTCATCAAGAAAGCGTTTACGAGGTCCAGTAAGGGTTGCCGCCTCGTCTGTTTCTGCATATGCTTTAACAACCCTCCAAAGCTTCTGATTAAGAGGAATACGGGCGTAGAACTCAGAAACTTTTGGTAGCATTACATTGTAGGCAGCCCGCAATTCGTCGGAATTACAAACTGAGTCCAGGTGACCGACTAACCCCCACGCACGCTCCAATGTTTCAGTAGCGGACTCTAGAGCTAACAAGGTATTGTCGAAAGTACGGTTCTCCGAGCCACTCTCTGCAAGTTCATCAATACTAGTTTGTGAGGTCTCAAGCGCCAGTGTAATGTCTGGTTCGATGCTTGATGGCTCGAGGTGAGACCAGCGTATTTCAAATTGAGGATCTAGAAATGGATTAGCCATAAGTTGTTTGAGTGATGATTTGATGGAAAAGCTTGAACGCCTGAGCGCAACTGGATTCAACATTAATTTTCATGAAAAGCCTTCGACTAACCTTCAACGAGCATGGAAAGCCAAATGAAGTACTTCGGCTAGAAGAGCACGAAGTCCCCTCACCTGGTGAAGGCGAGGTACTGCTACGTATGCTAGCATCAAATATAAATCCTTCCGACCTTGGAACCATAGGCGGAAGCTACGGCACATTGCCCAGCTTACCTGCGGTTGCAGGACTGGAGGGCATAGCAGAAGTCGAAGAAATTGGACATTGCACGAGCGGACTAAAAGTAGGAGACAAGGTACGTATCCCATCTACTGCAGGCTCTTGGCAAAACCTCATCTGTACGAAGGCTGCCAACCTAAAGATTGTACCCAAAGGAATACCTGCCGAGCAAGCAGGATCTGCTTTCGTAAATCCGCCGACAGCCTTACTGCTACTAAGAAGAATCGTTGATCTGAACCCAGGCGACTGGATTGTACAGAATGCGGCCAACTCTGCGGTTGGCATTGCGGTGATCCAAGTCGCTAAAAAACTGGGTATTCGAACCCTCAACCTCGTACGTCGCGAAGAACTGACTAAACCGCTTATCAACTTAGGTGCAGATGTAGTTATGCTTGATGACGATCAGGCACCAAAGAACTTTCGCGAATATACTGAGGGTAAAGTGCCCAGACTAGCGCTGAACTCTGTCGGTGGAAATAGTGCCTATCGCTTATGCAAGATGGTTATCCGTGGCGGCACACACGTCACTTTTGGAGCTATGACCTCAGAAGCTACTCGCTTCCCCACTCGCTTCCTAATATTCAACGACATCGAATTGAAAGGCTTTGGCTAACTCGGTGGCTGGAAGAGACAGGTACAGATTCTGAAGAGTTAGTAATGGATGAAATTTTCAGTATGATTTCAGAAGGTACTCTAAAAACCTATATCGAAGCCGATTACTCTTTAGAGGAGTGGAAGACCGCACTGGAACACAACGCCAAACCTCGAATGGGAAAAATAATCTTTAAGTCATCAGACCCGTAAAACAAATCCCCTTGCGCTCCTACTTTCTCGACCCAACATCAAGCAGTATGCACCTTCGAATCCTACTCATAATCTGTATCTCAGTAAGCTCTCTAACCGCCAAGGATTACTTTATTCGTACTTGGGAGAAGCACCACCTGAACCCACACTTTTGGGCAGAAGGCGGACATGCTGCAGACTTCAACAGGGATGGCCATGGCGATGTGGTCGTTGGCCCCTACTGGTATGCTGGACCAGATTTCAAGAAACGTCACACTCTTTACTCAGACAAAGATACATTTGAAATTAAAAAGGCAGGAAAAAAAGAGAAACTGCCAGGCTTTCCCGGAGAACTGAGTCGACGCAATGGCTACTCCAACAACTTCCTGACATACACCTACGACTTTAACGGGGATGAGTGGCCTGATGTACTTGTGTTCGGGTGGCCTGGAAAGAACACCACTTGGTACGAAAATCCGCAGAACAAGCCTGGCCTCTGGCCGGAGCACCATATTTTCCAAACCTCCAATGGAGAATCACCTCGACCAATCGACATGAATAGCGATGGGAAACCAGAACTCCTCCTGCACAGCGGAGGCCATCTTGGCTACGTCCAAGGTGACTGGAACGCCCCATCTAAACCTTGGAAATTTATCCGTATCTCGGCCAAGGGTTCCTGGCAAAGGTACACTCATGGCTATGGGGCGGGCGATGTAAATGGAGATGGCCGAGTTGACATTTTGGCCAAGGAGGGTTGGTGGGAACAACCTGCAGAACTAGACGGGAAAGACTGGAAGCACCATCCAGTACAATTTAGCAAAGGCCGTGGTGGGGCTCAGATGTATGCTTATGATGTAGATGGTGATGGTGACAATGATGTTATCACAAGCCTAGATGGGCACGGCTACGGTTTGGTCTGGTTTGAAAATCTCGGAAAAACAGAGAGTGGTAGTTTCAATTTCAAACAGCACATCATTATCAATAAGGAACCCTCCGAAAGCCCATACGGGGTAAAATTCACGCAAATTCACGCAATTGACCTGGTAGATATTAACGGCGATGGCTTGCTAGACATTCTGACAGGGAAACGCTTCTGGGCTCATGGTCCAGGTAAGGACTTCGAACCTTCGGCACCGGCCGTCCTGTATTGGTTCGAACTAACCCGTACTCCCAAAGGTGTTCATTACATTCCTCATCTGATCGACGATAACTCAGGAGTGGGAACACAAGTAGCTGGTGTGGACATAAACGGAGATGGACATACCGACGTTGTGGTCGGAAATAAAAAAGGTGCATTCGCTTTCATCCAAAAAGCTAAGAAAACCACCAAAGCTCAGTGGCAATTAGCACGACCCAAGAGAGTGAAGAATTAAGGTACTCTGTGCGATCAAGGAATTAAAATGAAAACTAATCTACTCCTATTGTTCGGGATACTGGCTTCTGGACTAATTTCTGCCAAACAGTCACCAAATCAGTTCGTAACTAAAATTCACCACAAGATATCTCTTGGTTACCAATTGTATCTACCAGATGAATATGATGCTGAAAAAGACAAGGAGTGGCCCGTCATTCTATTTCTCCATGGCGCAGGCGAGCGGGGGGATAACCTCGAATTGGTCAAGAAACACGGGCCACCCAAACTAGCACACCAAGGCAAAGACCTTCCATTTATCATTATTTCCCCCCAGTGCCCGAAGAACGAACTCTGGGACAACATCAGTCTAGTTGCACTGCTGGATCATATACTTGATTCCTACAAATGCGACAGATCCCGAGTATACCTGACCGGATTGAGTATGGGTGGCTTTGGTACCTTCTCTCTTGGACTGGCACATCCTGATAAGTTTGCAGCCATAGCACCAATCTGTGGCGGCGGCGAATGGATACGCGTGTACGGTGCGAAGAGAGCAAAACCGGAAGCCTTCAAGACGCTTGCAGTTTGGGCCTTTCACGGACTTAAGGATAGAGTCGTTTTGCCAAGCGAGTCTCAGCGAATGGTGGATACGCTTAAAAAAGCAGGTTGTAAGGATGTAGAATTGACGCTTTACCCAAATGCAGGCCACGACTCGTGGACCATTACCTATGAGAATCCTAAGCTGTATGATTGGTTCCTCAAACACACTAGATAAAGCAAAACAATGAGCAACACTACATCAACACGCAGAAATTTCTTTAAAACCGCCGCTGGTACAGCTGCAGCAACTGGACTGCTCGCAAATACCAACGTGTCTCACGCAGCTAAGGGCAAGGATCCATTCACCTATTGCCTTAACACCAGTACCATTCGAGGCCAAAACCTTGGTATTGAAGGTGAGGTAGACACTGCGGGCAAGGCAGGCTATGATGGTATCGAGCCTTGGTTTCGAACCATTAAAGCGTTCACAGATGCCGGAGGAAAGCTTAAGGACTTGCGCAAACGTATCCAAGATAACGGACTGACGGTGGATAGCGCAATAGGCTTTGCGAAATGGGTTGTCGATGACGAGGAGCAACGCAGTAAAGGATTTGAAGAAGCCAAACGCGACATGGACACCATTGCCCAACTCGGCGGAACTAGGATAGCCGCACCTCCTGCTGGGGCTCCTTGGAAAGAAACTATTGATCCTCGCCGTGCAGCCGAACGATACCGTGCGCTTCTTGAGTTAGGAGACTCAATGGGCGTAATTCCACAAATCGAAATGTGGGGAGGCAACGGTACAATTGGCCGAGTCAGCACAGCTATCTTCATTGCAATAGAAGCCGATCACCCGAAAGCCTGCTTTCTAGGAGATGCCTACCACACTTACAAGGGCGGCTCTGGGTTCGATGGCATCAAACTGCTCAGTGGTAACGCTCTGAAATGCTATCACATGAATGACTACCCTGCTGATCCACCTCGTGAAACTATTCGAGATGAACACAGGGTCTACCCGGGTGATGGCATCGCACCCTTAACCAAACTGTTTAAAAACTTTTTAAGTATCAACGCGGCACCAGCTCTATCCTTAGAGCTCTTCAATCGTGCCTTGTGGGATCAAGACGCTCTTAAAGTTGCAAAGACTGGTCTAGCCAAGATGAAGTCAGCAGTAGCTAAGGCAATCGGGTAAAAAAATTCGGTTAGCAACCTTGCACAATCTGAAGATGCGCACGCTTTTATTTTTTCTAGCAGGTATTACCGCCCTATCTGCAAAGGTTGAGTTCCAAAGAATACCCGGAGTAAAACCTAGAAATATAGTCGTCATTCTAGTAGATGACCAAAGATATGATGCGATGGGCTTTCTGGGGCACCCCTTCTTGGAGACCCCCAACATGGACCTTCTTGCTCGTGACGGTGCTCATTTTCCCAATGCCTTTGTAACCACCTCACTTTGCTCGCCAAGCCGAGCTTCAATTCTTACCGGCCTCTATGCCCACAACCATAATGTCGTCGATAACTACAACCCTCTTCCAGATGATCTGATTTATTTCCCAGAATATCTTCAAGCTAGTGGATATGAGACTGCGTTTATCGGTAAATGGCACATGGGCGGGAACATTGACCATCGTCAGCCAGGCTTTGACCACTGGGTCAGCTTCAAAGGACAAGGCACATACTGGGCGGATGGACGGGGAACCTCCAGAAAAGTACCTCAGAACAGCTATGATGGCTTCAATGTAAACGGTAAGCGCGTACCCCAGAAAGGTTACATCACCGACGAACTCACCGACTACGCCCTAGACTGGCTCGACCACCGCCAGCATACCGATAAAAAACCCTTCTTTCTCTACGTCTCACACAAAGCAGTACATGCTGACTTTGTTGCGGCCGACCGCCATCTCGGGCGCTACAAACAAAAAACCTTCCCAAAGCCACCCACCTATGCCAATACCCCAGAAAACTATCGCAACAAACCCCGATGGCTCAAAGATCAGCGCAACAGCCGTCACGGCGTCGACTTCGCCTACAACCTCCCCGACTTCGACCTAGAAAACTACTACATCCGCTACTGCGAAACCCTACTTGCGGTGGATGAAGGTCTTGGTCGCATCCTAAAAAAGCTTGAGACCAGAGGGGAACTCCAAGAAACACTGCTGATTTTCCTTGGTGACAATGGCTTCAAATTCGGTGAGCAAGGTCTCATCGATAAACGGTCCGCCTATGAAGCCTCAATGCGCATCCCACTTCTTCTGCATTGCCCAGAAGTAATAAAGCCGGGATCAATCATTAAGAAAGTCGTTGCCAACATCGATATAGGCCCGACTTTGCTCGAAGCTGGTGGACTCCGTACACCAAAATATATGGACGGGCGCAGTTTCTACAAAATTGCTCAAGGAAAAGACATTCCTTGGCGCGACTACGTGCTGTATGAGTACTTTTGGGAACGTAATTATCCACATACGCCAACACTTCACGCCATCCGCGGCGAACGATACAAATATATTCGATACCACGGACTCTGGGACGTCAATGAGCTGTACGATCTTCAAAAAGACCCACATGAAACTAACAACCTTATCTTCGAACCAGAGCATCAACCAACCGTGACTCACCTAAACAAACGCCTTTTTGAATTACTAAAGGAGAGCAACGGCCTTAACCTTAGACTTGCTCCAGATCGAGGTCCCACCTTCCCTAACCGCCACCCGGAAAGATCAAAAGCGGGCCAATTCCCAAAGGCTTGGCTAAAGAGATCTGAGTAGTCAAAAAAATTAATTAAAGAGTACTATATCCAACGGTCGAAGCTGTCTATTTGAACCATATCAATCCAAGGAGAAATGTCTAAATCCATTCACATACTAGCATTCATTCTGACTAATATATTTTTGAGCGGAGCTACGCAAAAACCCAATTTCGTGTTTCTACTTTCAGAGGACAACTCCATTCATTACCTACGACTCTACGGATATGAATATGGAAAAACTCCAAATATTGAGAAACTCGCGAATGAAGGGCTTACCTTCAACCATGCCTTCTCTAATGCACCTGTTTGTTCAGTAGCACGATCTACTCTTGCAACAGGCATACTGGCTCCACGCGCAGGTCTTCAATACCATCGCAAGACAGCAACAGGTAAACTGCCTAAAGGTTTAAAGCCTTGGTCAGCAATCCTTCGTGATAACGGTTACTTTTGTACCAACATTAAGAAGACCGACTACAACTTTTCAACGGATGCAAAGCTTTGGGATAAAGCTCCCAGAAATCAAAAGCCTTGGGCCGGTCGATCTGATAAGGCTAAACCCTTTTTTCACATGCAGTCTTTCGGAAGTTCTCACGAAAGTTCACTTCATTTCCCTCCAAGTCTGATGCAGAAACAGGCAACCATTGCACCTCCAAATAAAATCGACCTTCACCCTTACCACCCAGATACGCCAACATTTCGATACACCCACGCAAGATATTTTGATCGTCAAGGCGTCATCGACTCTGAAATTGGAAAGGTAATCAAGAACCTCGAAGAGGACGGACTACTTGAAAATACCTTTGTATTCTTTTTTGGAGATCACGGCGGAGTTCTTCCCCGAAGCAAAGGCTACGCCTACGAAAGTGGTCTTCACGTTCCCCTGGTCGTCCGAATACCAAAAAATTTCCAGCATTTGATTGGTCACGAACGTGGCACGCGTACCGATGGCTTCGTAAGCTTCATTGACTTTGGCCCCACTCTGTTGCATCTCGCAGGAATCCAGATTCCTAAAGCTATAGACGGGAAACCATTCCTCGGCAAAGGCATCACTCCTGAAGAATTGGCCCAGCGAGATGAAACATTTGGATACGCTGATCGATTCGATGAAAAATATGACTTAGTACGAACCATTCGCAAAGGCCATTACAAGTATAACCGCAACTACCAAGGCTTTTATCCAGACAGCCTCCATAACTTTTACCGCTACAAGATGCTAGCCTTCTCAGAATGGAGGAACCTCTATAATAGCGGCAACCTTACAGGTGTCCAAAAACAGTTCTTTGAACGTAGACCAGCAGAGCAACTCTTCGACATCCAGAATGATCCTCATGAAGTGAAGAACCTAGCATCCGACCCCCAATACTCTGCCATCCTTGAAGACCTCCGCAACCGGCTTTCAATGAAGGTCAAGAGTATCAACGACCTTAGTTTTTTTCCCGAGAGCTACATGGTCCGTCATGCCCTGAGCAACGGTATCGCATATGGCGAGGCAAATTCAAAGAGGATTTCAAATCTGGTGGATATCGCTGATCTCGCTTTGTTTAAACTGGACGAAGCGCGCCCTGGTCTGCTGAAAGCCATGAAATCCAAGGATGAAGCTGCACGTTACTGGGCTTGCATAACTTGCGCCGTCATCGGGAAAGCAGACCCTGCCCTAGTCAAAGGCGCAAATGAACTTCTACACGATCAGGATCTTATGGTGCGAGTCCGCGCTGCAGAATTCTTAGGGAGCGTGAGAGCAATTGACCCGATGCCTACCATTTACGAAGTGCTCAATTCAGCCACTACCGAACAGGAACTGACACTAACCCTGAACACCGTTGTCTACCTTAAGGATCACAAGGGTTACACTTACGACCCTAGTATGGTTAAATTTAAATTCAAAAAAGGTCTCGTCGCCCGTAGAATAGAATACCTAAAAAACTAGGGTGGAATACACATAAATACTTCGGTTAGTTGTGAGCAGAATAAATAATTCCTCGACGCATTTGGATACAGTACTCATGGTCGGTGAACAAATTCGGGACCTATGCCGAACAAAGAAGTTCAAGCCAGCTCAAGACTCACCTCCGAACAACACCTAGAAATCTATCGGTGCATGCTGGAGGCCAGACTAGGCGACCAGCGCGAAGAAAGTCTACACCGTCAAGGTAGCGGTTGGTTCCAACTCGCTGGAACAGGCCACGAAGCGATGGCCGCCCTAGGACGACTTCTAAAGGAGGAAGACTACCTGTGTCCCTTCTACCGCGACCGAGCACTCGTTCTAGCGAAAGGACTGACTACATATGAACTGGCACTTAATTTTCTAGCAAAGCGTGACTCCTCTAGTGGAGGCCGACAGCTTCCTTCCCATTTCAGTTCCCGAAAGAAAAACGTATGGAGTCTACCCTCCCCTGTCGGCGCACATCTCCTACCCGCATGCGGCATCGCATGGGGACTGCAACTTGACGAATCAAACGGGGTCGCCGTCGCAACTCTAGGAGAAGGCTCTGCACGGCAAGGAGACTTTCACGAGGCTGCCTGCTTTGCTCTTGAAAAGAACTTGCCGATACTCTTCTGGGTTGAAGATAACGGTATTTCAATCAGCATGCACAATAGGGAAAATAACCCTCTTGCTCTTGGTTTCCTCGACACCAGCAAGTGGATGCAAATTGACGGTACTGATATCGATGCTGTCCACGCAGCAGCGGAATTTTCAATTGCTGATATACGGAATGGAAGAGGGCCAAGATTCGTTTGGGCTACCGTTCCGCGCATGTGCAGTCATTCCTGTGCTGATGATCATAGACAGTATCTCCCTAAAGAAGAATTAACTGCGCTTCAGGAAAATGACCCACTACGGCTTTACCGCCAACGCCTGACAGGAGACGGAATCGTTGCCGAAGCTGAACTGGAATCCATGGAAACCTCTCTTAAAGAGGAAATTCGTGAAACCTATGCCCAAGCGGCCAAGGCGACTGACCCGAACCCTGCAGAAGCTGAATTACACCTACTTGGACATCCCATAGAGCCAGAGATTTTATCAGTACCTCTACAAAACAAGCCTAAGAAGATGGTCGAAACCGTCAACCGGTTGTTCCATGCCGCGGTTGAGACAAACCCAGATTTTATCTTCTTTGGTGAAGATGTTGAAGACCCAAAAGGAGGCGTATTCAAACTAACAGAGGGTCTTTCTACAAAATACCCAAGTAACGCCTTTAACTCTCCTGTGGCCGAGTCGACAATTCTTGGCGTTTCATGTGGACTGGCATCCTACGGCAAGAGACCGATTGCAGAGATTCAATTCATCGACTTTATCGCACCAGGCTGGAACCAACTAGTCTCGAATATAGCAACACTTCGTTGGCGCACCTTTGGAGACTGGTCTTGCCCTATGGTTATCTATGCCCCGAGCGGTGCCTACTTACCGGGTGGTGGTCCTTGGCACAGTCAATCGAACGAAGGAGACTTTGCTCGTCAACCTGGTCTTCAAGTAGTGGTTCCCTCTACACCGGAAGACGCAGCTGGTTTGACTTGGTCAGCCATACATGGAGCAGACCCTGTCATTGTACTGCTTCCCAAGCACTTACTATGGACTAGCCACAAACCTATTTCCTCCGCGGAAGCAATTCCAATTGGCAAGGCTCGTAAGACCCATGAGGGGAAAAACTTAACTATTCTCGCATGGGGTAACTGCCTAGAGATAGTGGACGAGGCTCTTTTGCAACTTGATCGCCCTGATGCTGAGGTAATTGATTTAAGAAGTCTAGTGCCTTGGGATAGAGATTTAGTTCGCAACTCTGTGCTAAAAACTGGACGCCTTCTAATTGTTCAAGAGGACACTGGACCAGGAAGTATCGGACAAATGTTGGTAGCCGAACTGTTAGAAGAAGTAGGTGTCCACGAAGCACTTAAAGCACCACCTAGAGTAGTCTCCCGAAAAAATGTTCACGTAGGTTATAATCCAATCTACGAATATGAATCGCTTCCTAGCCCCACTTTGGTTGCGGATGCCATCAAACAACTAACTTCTGGCAAAAATACCCGATCTGTTTCAACCTTGAACCTGACTGCAACCTCCACATCCAAGGAGCCTAGCCAGTCAACTCAGTCAACACAGGCCAAAATGGCTGAAACTATGCACACCGTTCAAGTCCCAATCCTTGGCGAAGGGATCCAAGAAGCCCGTATCGTCACACTCCACAAGCAACCTGGCGACACCGTAGTGCTAGACGATGCTCTATGTGAGGTGGAAACGGCCAAAGCTGTTTTCCCCGTAGAATCTTCGGTGGAAGGCGTGCTGAAAGAATGGCTTATTGAAGAAGAGGACGATGTTGAAGTTGGTCAAAAACTAGCTCTCATTCAGTTATCAAACGGTGTAGCTGAATCTGAACCCAAGAACACTACCCCGCTTCGTACTCAAAGTACACATCCAGGCCTCTCCCGAGAAGCGCGAGAACAGTTGCAAGCAGTTGTCCAGGCCACCGTAAATGTTGATGTAAGCTGGGAGCCTATCCGAACTGCGAGACGAAAGGCAAAAGCCGAATTTGGAGCCGACGCCCCATCTCCTTCTTTAATGGTAGCATGGGCGGTTGTTCAGGCAATGAAGCACAATAAGCCCTTCACCTCTCTACTTGAGGACGAGGGTCTGCGAATGCAACCTGATGACTTTGACTTCGGCATTGCCGTAGCTCTCGACAACGACGCTTTGGAGACTGCTGTAATCGAGCACGCGAACAAACTTAGCTTCAAAGACTTCCAGTCAGCATACCGCGAGGCAATCCGAACTGTACGTGAAGGTAAGTCGCCAACAAAGGTACGTGTGCCGTTGATCATATCTAGCATGGGTCCATATCATATTCGCTCAGCTACTCCAGTGGTTGTCCCGCCCTCAATCGCGACACTTTTCGTGGGAACTTCGCATTTGGAACCAATAGTCGAAGGGAAAGGAGTGGGACACCAAGAGGTGGTGACGATGGATCTAACTTTCGATCACCGTTGGATCAACGGCGTAGGTGCAGCCTCATTCATGGCTGACATCAGAAAAGGCGTTGAAGAATTTGAACTACCAGACTTGTCCTAAAGATTCCTGCAAACAGTCATTTGAGTATCCCCAACAATCTCAATCTAAGAATAATGAAATCATACCAAATCCTCCTCACATTTTTAACCCTAACCCATTTGGTTGTTGCTAAACCAAACAAATCAGACGGAGGATTCATCAGCCTCTTCGATGGAAAAACTCTAGATGGCTGGACCCAACGAAATGGTACGGCTACCTACAAGGTAGTAGACAACACCATTGTAGGCACCACCGCCAAGGGAAGCCCCAACTCGTTCCTCTGCACAAACAAATTATACGGTAATTTTGAACTCCACTTTGAAGTCAAGGTGCACGACAGCCTGAATTCTGGAGTACAAATCCGCTCCCAGTCAAAAGGAGGCACTCCAGATGGTCGTGTGAATGGTCCTCAAGTGGAAATAGAAGCCTGCTGTGAATCTGGCTATAGCTATGGTGAGGCTGCCGGAGGTTGGATGACTCCAAAGGACATGTTAAAGCCACACAAGCACTTTAAGAAGGGTAAATGGAATAGCTATCGAGTTATAGCAGAAGGTGCACGTATCCAAACATGGATCAACGGCACCCAAATCTCAGATCTTGTTGACGAGGAGAAGCTCAAGACTCACCCGAAGGGCTTCATAGGTCTACAAGTCCATGGCGTAGGCAAACGCGGACCATTTGATGTCGCTTGGCGCAACATAAAGATTCGCGAGATCAAATAAACGAATCGGCAGTTCTCCTATGAAGAATTTATTCTTAAGCGCTGTACTGTTAACAGCCACAACCTTCGCTGCGGCGAAGAAGCCCAATGATGGTTTCGTTAGTTTGTTCAACGGCAAGGACCTTAGCGGTTGGACCACCACAGGCAACTGGCTTCCTCAGAAAGATGGTTCCCTCCTCATTCAGCCTCGCCCAGGAGAAAAAGGCTGGAAGCGATATGACGACTACCTGACCTCAGAAGAGAAATACAAGGATTTCATACTTGAGATTGAGTATAAATACCCAAAGGGAGGCAATAGTGGAGTGTACTTTCGCATTGCTGACCCCAAAGACCCTGTCAATACAGGCATCGAATGTCAGGTATTGGATTCATTCGGCAAACCAGACGAGAAGATGGGGCACCATGACCACGGCGGGATCATTCGTACGGTTGGCCCGACCAAGAACATGTCGAAGAAGCCAGGGGAATGGAACAAGATGATCGTGACCTGCAAAGGATACCACCTTCAGGTCAACCTTAACGGGGAAAACATCATCGACCACCAGCTCAACACTAAGGGTGAAGGAAAGCTCTCTGGCGTTGCAGACCGCCCGTTGGAAGGGTACATTTCCCTGCAGGATCACGGAGAGCCCAACAACCTCTTTTTCCGCAATATCCGGATAAAGGAATTATAGAGAAAAAGCTCATGCGAGCATCCAGACAACTGTTAGCTGGTCTTCTGCTAACAGCATCTTCATTCGGAGAATCAACACAAGAATCAATTCGGGTTACCGACACTGTCCGCGTTGTACAAAAGACCGAGCGAGCAGTTGCTGCAATCTTCAGTCAGAGCGAAGGCGAATTATCTATGGGGAGCGGCTCGGTTATCCATCCGAGTGGTTATATACTAACCAATGACCACGTCATAGCCAACAGAGAAGGCCTCGTACTGCTGAAAGGGCACAAACCTCTTCCATACAAAATTGTCGGGAATCTGCCAGAAAAAGACCTTTGTCTGATAAAGGTGTCACACCCCGAGGCGTTAGCCCACATTAGGCTCGGTCACAGTAACGACCTCATGACGGGAGAACCCATACTATGTGCGGGTAATCCAGGTGGAAGAGGTATCGTTTTTTCACGTGGTATTGTAAGCTCACCAAATTTTATCCTTAACGCTCCAAACGCACTCACAATGTACTATTTCAACAATGACGTGCGTGATCGGTTCATCCAGTTTGACGCTGCGAGCAACCGAGGAAATTCTGGAGGACCTCTGATCAATATTCTAGGTCAACAAGTCGGTGTCGTAGCTGCGAAGAATCCAGATGAGGAAAACATCAACTTCGCCATTCCAATTAATCGTGTTAGGCAAAACCTTGCTGAACTCTTCAACCCTGAAATCCGCAAGGGATTCTACTCAGGAATAACAATCGACCTCCTCTCTGATAAGGCTAGGGTTGTTCAAGTAGCATCTGATTCTCCAGCAGAACAGGCGGGCATACGTACTGATGACATAATTCTAAGACTTGGCAAAAAATCATTAAAAGGTCCTATCGACTGGATGGTTGAACTCCTTGAGCATGATGCCAGTACTCCGCTGGACCTTAAAATTAGAAGAGGTGAAAAAATAGAGAAGGTTGATTTAAAGCTCAGCCCCTACCCCACCCCTGAGACAGTTGATTTAGAAAACCCCAAAGAAGGTCTTCTCTTCAAAGTGTGCTTCGGCAAATTTGAGCGAACTCCTGACTTCTCAAAGCAGAAAATTGTCAAGACTGGTGTGGCTTGGAAACTTGATGTTCCAGCAATGGGGAAGCCCCGAAAAGATAACTTTGCAGTGCAGCTTGAAGGTTACATCAAGATTCCCAAAGATGGTATCTACCGCCTCATCCTAAATTCTGATGATGGTAGCCGTCTCAACCTAGCGGGGAAAAATGTTATCGATAATGATGGTCCTCACCCAGCTCAAGACATGAGCCGAATGCTACGTCTATCGAAAGGCTTTATTCCAATTCAAATAGATTACTTTGAAGCAACTGGAGACTCCGCTCTAAGCCTCTACATTGAGGAGAGTCCAGATAAACGCACATCCGCAGAAAATATTTTCTACCATGAAGCTCCCGCTGAAAAGGATCTGAACCAAAAATGAAATTCATAATCGCACTCCTCTCGACGATCATACTAATAAATTCACTCCAAGGGGATGAAATTATCCTCAAGCAGGATAAAGGCAAAATAGTCGTTAATATCGACGGCAATCTATTCACTGAATATTTATATGCGAACCATGGCAGGTCCAAACCGGTGTTCTATCCGATCATAGGTCCCGGGGGGACACGCATGACAAGGGATTTCCCTTTTAAGAAAGGCACTCCTGGTGAAGCCAGCGATCACCCTCACCACGCCAGTCTATGGTTCACACATGGGCAAGTGAATGGCATCAGTTTTTGGCACGTTGGTAAAAATACTGGAGTCATAAAACACCAAAAAATCCTCAAACTTGAAGGTAATACACTCTCAACTGCCAACAAATGGCTCAGCGCAAAAGGAGAAGAACAGTGCTCAGACGTTACAACAATTAGCTTCACTGCAGAGGGAGAAAATCGTGCCATCGACTTTGATATAACAATTCATGCCTCCGCTGGTGACGTCATCTTCGGAGATACCAAAGAGGGGTCAATGGGAATCAGAACCAACCCTGCTCTCCGTCTAAGGGGCTCTGTTGCAAAGGGTAATGCAATCAATAGTGAGGGCATTTCCGGCAAATCAGTCTGGGGGAAACGTGCTGAGTGGGTCGATTACTGGGGTAAGATTGGGAAACAAACTGTAGGCGTCGCGATTTTCGACCATCCTAGCAATCCCAGACACCCAACTTGGTGGCACGCACGCGATTATGGACTAGTAGCGGCCAATCCCTTTGGGGTTCACGATTTTGAACGCAAACCCAAAGGCACAGGTGACTTAAAGTTAAAGTCAGGAGATAAGTTGAATTTCAAATATCGATTTCTTTTCCATATTGGCGACGTGAAAGCTGCACAGATTGGAGATAAGTGGACTCAATGGGCTAAATGATTTGTAGGGACTAAACTTATTGCCAAGTACGATCCAAATCTATTTGAGAGGACCTAATTGTACAAGATTTCAAGAAAAGATAGATGGGAAGAGAAATTCTAAATCTCCGTCTAGATTCGCATCGTAAACTTTAATAAATTTTTCTATTGCAAGCATTTCGCATTAACCCAATGTCTGCGCCTCAAATATGAATCCTGTTGGAGTCAGCCATACAAACGCTTTCCCAAGTATAACTAAAAACTCTTGGGAACGAAACACAGATAAAATTGGAGTGATTGCCTCCATTATCTGTGCAATCCACTGTATAGCCACTCCATTCCTCCTACTAGTGACTCCAGCTTTTGGTTCCATATGGTCTCACCCATCTACTCATTTTGTAATGGCCTTAATTGTCATTCCCATTGCTGCCCTAATGATGGCCAAAGGATACAAAAGGCATAGAAAAAAGTGGATACTCGGAATTGGTAGCGCTGGAATTCTATTCGTAGTTGGTGGCACCGTCGCACCAGTTGTAAAAAGGACCTTACTGGATGAGAACTCAGCATACTTTACTCCAGGCAACCAAGGCACAACTGCAATCACTGATAAAATAGCTATCGATGAATGTGAGAATTCCTGCTGTCCCACATTAGAAAGCACAGCAGACGGGGGCATCAACCTTCAGTTTCCGATTGCTAGCATACTTACAACTATCGGAGGTATTTTACTGATTGTGACACATTTAACTAATCTTTGCAGTACTTGCCCATCATGCAGTAGGGAAACAGGAACTTGTAAAGCGTCAGTACACTTAATTCCAAAAGACACTCCTTCACAGGGAATACCTGAAGCAACTTTCAGTAAATAGGATTAGATCCCAAAAAGGTTCGTTTATTTGATAGTTAATGCGAATCATCTTAACTCTAATAGTTACAACAGGGCTACTGCTATGTTCATTTGTAATTTGGGGCGACTATTTTGAGGGCCTATTGCTGCCTCAATCAACCAAAGTCCAACCCGGACTGAATGAAGCGCTGTTCACGATTCTAATTTTATCTCTTGATGTGTTCTTACCCATACCTGTCACCCTAGTAATTGCTACCCAAGGAAATGCTTACGGGCTTTGGACTGGATGCATGATAGGTGTAACTGGGACTACAATTGCAGGGACATTAGCCTACTTGCTATGTCGAGTTGGCAATAAAAGGACTGCTAAATTTCTACTTGGTCAAAAAGCCTTAGAACCTACTAAAAAACTCTTCCAAAAGCACGGAGGTTGGGCAGTAGCATTATCACGGTGGATGGCAATGGTACCAGAAATTGTCAGCTGCTTTGCTGGCCTTGTACAAATGCCCGCTCGACATTACTTCCCTGCCCTTCTTTGCGGTACAATACCGATGTCCCTCACCTATGCGTGGCTAGGTTCCTCAAAACAAATGGCAAATAATCCAATCATCGGAATGCTACTGAGCGCATTCATACCTCTCGTACTTTGGGCAATTTTCTCTCTTTGGATGAGGAATAAAGAGAGTGCAAGCTAACCGATCTATCTGGCTAAATCGACCATAGCCTTGCCAAGGGCATCGCCGATAAGAAAGTAGCTCTCTGCATTGCCAAACCAGTGATGACCGTGTCCAACATTAGGGGATTCCTCCTTTGGGCGGTGAAATTGAGTGGTCTTTACAAATAAAGTTTTGCCACCGAGTTCCTCGCGATTGCAAGCAGCGGATTGTGCTTGTCGAATTGCCTTCATATGAGCTCCAGCATTTTCGCCCCCGAACGCTCGGCTGGCCGCTGGCGTGGCTATTGACCTTGATTCAATTGATCGCCGTTCTGATAGTCGTCGCCAATCAACCCACTGCATTTCACTGGTTTAGCTGGCGGGACTTTCCTGGAATCGCACTCTTCTTGATCGCCGTCACTCTTCAACTCGCGGTGATCTCACTTGAGGCAAACGACGTTCAAAATCCAGTGTCGTCAACACGCAAGCAAGTTCGTCTATGGCGAGGCCTCTACACGCTCCCCTTGCTCACTTGGATCGCGTTATGGGGCCATCAAAGTGTGGTCGCCCAGTGCC
>CAJWWL010000024.1 GCA_913048125.1 uncultured Opitutia bacterium
AATTGGTATCCAGGAGATAAAGATGGCAAAGGTGGTATTTATAATTTTGTAACTAAGAGAGGACTGTGTAAAGGTAAAAATTCAAAAATTTCTTGGACACAAGTAGAAACTGGTTCAGCGATTACATGGAAATATCCAAGTTGCATATTAAAAGGAGATTAAAATTCCCTTATTTGGACAATTCTATGCTGCGGTCGTGTGCGGCTTGTGCTGCATTGTAGACAAGCTTTCGTAGGTTTGCATCTTCAAAACTTTCAAGTGCCGCTTGAGTAGTGCCACCCGGAGACGTCACCGCCTTTCTTAATGCCAATGGGCTTTCTCCACTTTGCTCAAGGAGTTTGGCCGCACCGACAAAGGTGCGCCAAGCTAGTTTTTCTGCGATGTCTTCAGAAAAGCCCAGTTTTTTTCCTGCCTCTGCAAGAGCAGCAGTAAACTCGAAGAAATATGCAGGGCCACTACCGGTGATGGCTGTAATTTTATCTATCCAAGGTTCTTCAACTTCGAGTACCTCTCCAAGAGAACCGAGGATTTTTTCTATGGAGATCTTGTCATCGGAGTTCAGCTCTGCCCCGGGTGTGTAACCTGTAAAGCCTTCGCCAATGCTGCCGGGTGTGTTGGGCATGCAACGGATTACCAAACGCGCTTGAGGGAATTTCTCTGCAAGTGTAGCAATCTTTTTACCTGCAATAATTGAAAGCACGACTTTGCCAACTGTGAGCCTAGATATTGCTGGATCGATCTTATCTAGTTGCTGGGGTTTGCAGGCGAGTATGACAAGATCTGACTCCAGGGGAAGTTCACTCGCCTGTTCACAGAACTTTATGCCTGTCTTGTTTGATAAAACCTTACCAGTGTCATCATCACCTGCGCAACAGGTGATATCCGTCGCTTTATACAATTTGTTTTCGAGGATGCCGGTGACGATCGCTGTGGCCATTCGACCCGCTCCTATGAAGGATATTTTATTCATTGGTGTTGGTTTTCCTTCGAGTCATCATCGGGAAGGAAGCCTGGGACAACGCTAGTTCGAGAAATTAGGTCATGTCCAGCTTTGCGGCCCTTGTTGTAGAAGGCGATTAGGAAATTCATGAAGAAAATGAAGAATAGGGGATTTTGGGAGATCAACGCGAGGCTGGCTATGCTTTTAACAAATGAACGAATTGCTTGTGCTCCAAGTGGTGGCAAACGAGGAGAGTCTCTGTAGGCCGTTCTAAGATTGAAGCATTTTTTGCCTAGAGTGCATCCACCAAGAAAAATTTCGCTTAATGCAAAATACAGAAATGGGGCAATCATGGAGAACATACTCGCAAACATAAGCTTACTAGCGGCTTCTGGATGTTCCTTTACGAATTGCTGAGAATCATCAAACACTTCTTTGAAGGTAACTTGCTCTCCCTGCATGTCCTTTATAAATTCATGGGCGGTAGCTGGCAGCATAAGGTGTATCATATGCAAGGCAGCAAGCACGAGCAGCATATCTAAGCCAAAGGCAACCATGCGCATCCAGATATTAGCCGGAGGGAATTGTGGTTCTAACTCTAGTGGTTTTGCGTCCATATTATTTCTTTAGGCGGAATCCAAAAAAAGCACCGACAAGGCCTCCGACAATGTGTGCAAGTTGGGAGACATTATCATCCTTGGAAAGAGCATCACTTACTTCCTTTCCGATAAATATCAGAGCAATCAGAAGAAAGCTAAGAGGGATTGTCCCTTTTCGGAAATCGACGATTGAGGCCAAAATGATTAGCATGAAAACCACGCCACTAGCACCGACTAAGTGATTGGGAGATAGAAGGATATTTGCGAAACCAGTGGCGAGAGCTGTGGCAAAAATCATAAACGTAATCTCACCAGTTCCATAACGTTCTTCCAGGATTGGACCTAGAAGTAAAATAAACGTAAGGTTGCCCAAGAGATGTGGCCACCCCGCGTGTCCAAGCACATGAGTGAAAAGGCGGAAGTAGTCCATCGGTCGGGTAAATGAGAAGTTTCCCCGCCCGGGAACGGCACACCAGACCTCAGCATTGATAAGGCAGAAAACAATCGCCAGCAAGGAGAAGGTCAGAACCGAAGGCGCATTGTAGTGAATGCGGGGCATTTCTAGCTAAGAGCCTTCTTTTGTGCCTTAACCGTGTTGCTCATTAGCATGGCAACTGTCATTGGACCTACTCCACCGGGAACTGGAGTAATGTGCGCACACTTAGGTGCGACTGCATCGTAGTCGACGTCCCCAACTAGGCGGAAGCCGCTCTTCCGAGATGAATCTTCTACTCGGTTAATGCCTACGTCAATGACTACCGCGCCCTCCTTTACCATGTCAGCGGTTACGAATCTGGGTCTGCCGATTGCTGCGATCAGTATGTCTGCGGTACGCGTAACCGAGGACAAGTCAGCTGTGCGAGAGTGGCAGATTGTCACTGTTGCATTGCCGAGTGCATGCCGCCTAAGAAATAATAAACCAGCAGGTTTACCCACGATGAGACTGCGTCCAAGCACAACAACATGCTTGCCTGAGGTTTGCACGCCGCTTCGACTAAGGAGCTCAACTATGCCAGCCGGTGTACATGGAAGAAAACCCTCTTCGTCTTCTTGGCAAAGACGGCCTGCATTTACTACGTTAAAGCCATCTACATCCTTGTCTGGGTCTACCTTGTTAAAAATCACATTGCTTTCGATGTGGTTGGGCAACGGTGCTTGGACGAGAATGCCGTGTATTTTGGGATCAGCGTTGAGCCGGGATACCTCCAGAAGTAGTTCTTTCTGCGTGATTTCAACTGGATGCACATGAAGTTGGCTTTCTATTCCAAGACTCGCTGCAACCTTCTGTTTTTTATTCACGTAGGATACTGAGGCTGGGTCGTCACCCACTCTGATGAAGGCAACGCATGGTGGGGTCTCACAAGATCGCTTTTCCAGATCGCTGCGGATTTCTTCAAGTATTTTTTCGGATATGGCTTTTCCGTCTATTATTTCCATGACCTCAAAAGGTTTTTCCTGCCGTCCACCTAGACAAGGACAAAATTCAACAACCTTCACCTATCTAGAAGAAATCTAAAATTTACGTTGACTCATACAGCCAAAATCCTGATTTTCTCGCGCTCAAAAAATGAAAGTTGTATCCTCCATCAAGACCTTGAAACACCGCCATGCTGATTGTAAAGTCGTCCGTCGCAAGGGACGTATTTACGTGATCAACAAAACCAATCCCCGCTTTAAAGCCCGCCAAGGCTGAGCACTTAGAAGAATTGCTTTAATGAAATCTGAAATCCATCCCAAGCTTAACCGAGTCTGCTTCGAGGACGTATCCACAAAGAAGCAATTCCTGACCTGGTCCACCATGTCCTCTGATCGAACTACAACCATCGATGGCGAGGAATATTTTGTTGTTCCGCGGGACATCACTATGGACTCACACCCTGCCTACACTGGTGAGAAGCGTTTTGTTGATACCGCAGGCCGGGTCGAGAAGTTCCAAAAGAAATTTGGTCGTCGCAAATAGAGCTATACTCAATTTCTCTTCACAAAGCCCCGACTCCGGGGCTTTTTTTTACCCACTCTAATCAATTGGCGGATGGGTCTTCTGGCGCATCTGCCTCGATCCTCAAGTCTGGCTCTATTTCACAGATTATTTTTTTCCAGAGTTCCACTTCTTTATGGTGTTGGAGTAGGTCAACTTGCATACTGCTTAGCAGCCATGCATTTTGTTGTAATTCCTGCTCTAACTGCTGTGGACTCCATCCTGAGTGCCCAAGGAAACAACGCACTTCCAAGTCATTATGCTCTGTCTTTAGGCTTTGTAATTTGTCTTGGGAAATCCCAAAGTATAGTTCGAATGAGTTTCCGTCGCCTGGCCATCGCCATGCAGCAAGTAGGAACTGGTCTGTGCCTACGGGACCACCATTGTAAACTGGTGTGTCAGCAATGGGGGAAAACTGTAGTTCCTTGTTTTGTTCACCCAGTGTCTTGCCTGAAGGTCGGTTAAGTATCACTCCCATTGCTCCATCCTCAGCAGAGTGCATTGACAATAAAACTACAGACTTTTTGAAATTGGGGTCCTGCAAGCTTGGCTGAGCTACGAGTAGTTGCCCGGAAAAGCTTTCGGATTTATCTTGAAGGTCGCGCATTTCGAAATCCAGAAATTTAAAACTGCTCAAGAGCGACCTTACTTTCGGCGAAAAGCTCGTAGACAAGATCGTCGTTTTTGTAGTCTAGGTGGTATTTCACAGCTTTCACACCTGCAGCTGATAAGATTTTGGCACAGTGCCCACATGGAAAGTGCGTTATGTACGCAGTTGCTCCCGTTATACTAGCACCGCGGCGGGCTGCATCGCAAATAGCATTTTGCTCAGCATGCACTGTAGCTTGCTCGTGCCCTTTGCGGACACGTGAAGTGTGCGGCGCCCCAGGAAGGAAGCCATTGTAGCCGGCTGCGATTATACGATTTTTTTGTTCGCCGCCTGAAACCAGGACGCATCCAACGTTGAGGCGATTACAGCTTGAACGTGAGGCAATTAGGAAGGCTGTGGCCATGAAATATTCGTCCCAAGACGGGCGATGATTTGTACCTTCCATGATCTCAACAACCTTGTCCAAGAGACTGCTTCTTGTAGGGGAGACTATTTCTATCGAAGATTGGCCTTTCATTGACTCGAATTCACAGATTGACGAAACTGATACGATGCCTTTAATCGGCAATACTTTTCTGAGGAATTCGGCCCCATATCAAGCTGGGGATTTCCTAGCTAATATCATATTTTGATCAACTTCCGAAACCTCATATACTCCTTTTATCATGAACTCATTATTTCAAATCCTACCTCTTGGCATCTTCCAGCAGATCGGTCCCATGGAGATGTTTATCGTCCTTGTCGTAGTACTGCTCATCTTTGGACCCAAGAAGCTACCTGAGCTTTTCCGCTCTTTTGGTAAGTCGATTAAGGAATTTAAGAAAGCCAGTTCCGAGATTGAGGATGATATTCGAACTGCCATGGAGGCTGAGCCTGATACGAAGTCCACTGATACTGCCGAGAAGGAACTCAACCTAAAGGCAGACGATAAATAGAAACTGTCCTTACAGGCTGTGGTTATTTTTCCACGCCATTTCCATTCAGCCAATCAAGGGCTTTTGAGTAACTACGCATCTGTAAATAATGCCGTAGTTTTGGGTCAAGACCCATATCTGTGTCCTTCGATATTCTATCCATCTCATTGAGTGAATCCCGAAGAGTTGGACCCTCTGGTACAGCACCTTCTACTACTGCTTTCAGGTATGGTAGTAAAATTTTCATTTTGAGCTTCTTTTTTTGCCTATTAGGATTATTAATCCTTGGATTTATCAACTAAATTTGCACAGAACTGTTTCGATGAAAAACCTAAATTTTGCCACAAATTGGAATTCAGATTTGATCGAATCCCAGTACTCGATTTGGTTAAATGATCCTGAAAGTCTAGATTCGGACTGGCGTGCTTTCTTTGAAGGGTTTGATCTCGGGCAAACTACTCCACTCCCTGAGGTTTCCGGCAATATCATACCTTCTTCCTCCGAAGACTCTCGTACGCAGGCTTGTTTTACTGGCGCCATATATGCGTTTCGCTCATTAGGCCATACTCAAGCAAATATCGATCCTTTAGCTAAGGAGGTGCCTACGAATCCTCGCTTAAGCTTCGAGCGACTGGGGTTTGCAAAATCTGACCTTGGCCGAATTTACGATACGGGCAATTATCTTGGCGGTCGAAAGATGACTGTTTCTGACTTGTTATCTAGCCTACAACGCACTTATTGCGGAAGTATTGGTGTAGAGTATTTGCATATTCAAGCGACCAACAAGCGCAGGTGGCTGCAGGCACGAATGGAGCCCACTTTTAATCAGCATGATTTCACTCAGGCAGAGAAGACCCGTGTACTTCGTAAGGTTCGTGAGGCAGAACTCTTTGAGCAGTTCCTTCACACCCATTATGTCGGTCAAAAGCGCTTTTCCTTGGAAGGAGGGGAAACTCTGATTCCTTGTCTCGACAGTATTGTACAAAATTGTCCGGCGCTTGGTGTTGATGAGATTGTTATGGGGATGGCTCACCGTGGTCGTCTCAATGTCCTAGCTAACATTTTAGAGAAATCTTACGCTTTTATTTTCGAAGAGTTTTCTGACAATTACTACCGTGGGGCAATTCATGGCGATGGAGATGTAAAATATCATCTAGGTTTCAACAATTTTACTAAGACTGTCTCAGGTGAGGAAGTTGAGGTGCGTCTTGCAGCCAATCCAAGTCATCTCGAGGCTGTTGACCCTGTTGTTCAAGGTAAAACCCGAGCTCGTCAACGTCTACGTGGAGATCTTGATCGTAAAAAGGTAGTACCAGTCCTCGTACACGGCGATGCAGCAATTGCAGGCCAAGGCATTGTCGCAGAGGTCTTCAACTTTTCACAGCTCAAAGGATACCACACCGGTGGTACCATACATGTTGTAGTTAATAACCAGATTGGATTTACCACTAATCCCGAGGACTCTAGGTCAGGGCAGTATTGTACGGATATCGCAAAGATGATCGAGGTGCCTATCTTTCATGTTAACGGAAACGATCCGTTGGCGGTTAGCTTGGTTGCGCAGATTGCTCTAGCTTATCGACAAGAGTTTGGTGAAGACGTGGTTATCGACATTAACTGCTTTCGCCGACTCGGACACAACGAGGCCGATGAACCCGCGTTTACCCAACCAGTACTCTACAGGAAGATCGCTGAAACACCCAACGCAAGTGAGGTCCTTGTCGAAGAAATGGTAGAATCTGGCGATATTACCCGAGCCTCTGCTGAGGAAATGGAAAAAGAATATCAGGACCATCTCGAAGATCTTTTCCAGAAACAGAAGCAAAAGAAGAGAACTGAGATTCCTGCCGAGCGAAGTAAAGCCAGCAGTACATATATTCTTCCGTACTCTTTCAAAAAGCTGAAGACTGCTGTGAGCAAAAAGCTTCTTAAGAAGGTTACCGACGCAGTGGTCAGCGTCCCTGAGGGATTCCAGCTTAATCCAAAAATTCGACGACAACTTGATCGTAAAAGAGAAGTTTTTGACAAGGGCGAGGGCCTCGATTGGGGAATGGGTGAGCAATTGGCTTTTGGTACGCTACTTCTTGAAGGTACTCCTGTCCGCCTATCTGGGCAGGACAGTAAACGTGGTACCTTTAGTCATCGGCATGCTGTGTATTATGATGTTGAGACTCGTGAGCGTTACGTTCCACTCTTAGATATCGAAGAGGGACAAGCTCAGTTCTGTGTCTACAACTCCAGCCTTTCTGAAGCAGGTATACTCGGCTTTGATTTTGGCTACGCACAAGACTATCCTGAAATGCTGGCCATCTGGGAGGCGCAGTTCGGCGATTTTGCTAACGGTGCGCAAGTTATAATCGACCAATTTATTGCTAGCGGTGAATCCAAGTGGGGGCAACCAAGTGGCATTGTGATGTTGTTGCCTCACGGTTATGAAGGACAGGGCCCAGAGCACTCATCTGCTCGCCCTGAACGTTATCTGCAACTGTGTGCAGAAAACAATATGCAGGTTTGTAACCTGACTACCCCTGCTCAATTATTCCATTGTCTGCGCAGACAGATGAAGCAGGAGCATAAACGCCCTCTTGTTATTTTTACTCCTAAAAGTCTCCTTCGTCACAAACTCGCTGTATCCTCCCTCAAAGAGTTCACTAGTGGTCACTTTCAAGAGATTGTCGACGACCCTTCACCACCAAAGAGTGCGCGAAAGCTTATTCTCTGCTCTGGTAAGGTCTACTATGACTTACTAGAAAAGAGAGAGCAAGAAGCTATAACCGATGCTGCCATTGTTCGCGTTGAACAGTTCTATCCATTAAATGAGGCCTTGTTACAAAATGTCTGTGGTCAATACTCCGGCGCGCGCGTAACTTGGTGTCAGGAAGAACCCAAGAATATGGGTGGTTGGTCATTTATGGCGCCTATGATAGGAGAAGCCCTTGGTCATCGCCCAATCTACGCGGGACGTGCACCAGCTGCAAGTCCTGCAACTGGATCTCTTGCTCTTCATCGCCTTGAACAGCGGGATCTTCTCGAAGTCGCATTTACTTGATTGTGGTATCGGTCTTTAAATACTTTTCTAAAAACTAACATGTCAACCGAAGTAAAAGTTCCCGCATTGGGCGAATCTATAACCTCTGGTATCCTCGTGACCTGGTTGGTCAAAGAAGGGGACTATGTAAACAAGGGTGATCTTCTCTATGAATTGGAGACTGATAAGATTACCTCCGAGGCCCCTGCCGAAGTCGCTGGCACAATCTCGCTTCTTGCCAAAGAGGGTGACGAGGTCGATATAGGGCAAGCCGTTGCATCGATTGATGAATCGACAACGCCACCTGATAGCAGTGATAGCCCAGTTGAAGCATCACCTAAGGTTGAAGAGAATACTTCTGCATCTAGTTCAAAAGGCACTTCCGAGGAATTGATGCCTTTATCACCAGCCGTTCGAAAACTTGTGGACGAACACGGACTTGATCCAGCTGCAATCAAGGGTACTGGCAAAGGAGGTCGCCTAATTAAGGCTGACGTTCTATCTGCAATTGATAGCAATAGTGCACCTCCCTCATCCGAACCAGTTAAGGAACCAGATTTGGAAAGTAATATTATTCAAGATGGTCGCACTACTCGGACAAAGCTTTCTCCCATCCGGCGTAAAATTGCTCAGCGTCTTGTCAATGCTCAGCAACAGGCTGCACTTCTTACCACTTTTAATGAAGTGGACCTTTCAGAAGTTATGGCTTTGCGCAAAAAGCACCAAGAGGCATTCGTTGCTCGCCACGGCATAAAACTCGGCTTCATGTCATTCTTCGTCAAGGCAGTCGTTCATGGACTGCAGGCAGTTCCTGAGGTTAATGCACAGATTGATGGTGATGATCTGGTGCAAAATCATTACTACGATATCGGTGTGGCTGTTGGCACTGAAAGAGGGCTGGTCGTACCAGTAGTTCGGGACTGCGAAAGTATCTCTTTCGCTGAGGTGGAGCAGCAGATCATTGGCTATGCTCAAAAGGCACGTGAGGGTAAACTCAGTCTTAATGACCTTCAGGGAGGAGTCTTCACTATATCAAACGGTGGTATCTATGGCTCAATGCTCTCTACGCCTATTGTTAACCCGCCTCAAAGTGGAATACTTGGTATGCATGCCATACAGCAACGCCCAGTTGCCAATAATGGTGAGGTTGTTATTCGGCCCATGATGTACCTTGCTCTTAGTTATGACCACCGAATTATCGATGGCAAAGAGGCTGTCACCTTCTTAAAGACCGTAAAGGAAATGCTTGAAGAGCCTGCCCGCATGCTTTTCGGAGTATAATCCTAACCTTCCAAATAACTATGGCCAAGAATACCTCGTTCGACCTAATTGTTATCGGGGCTGGTCCCGGTGGATATGTTGCTGCTATACGTGGGGCCCAGTTAGGTCTTTCTACTGCTTTGGTAGAAAAAGACTCTAATCTTGGTGGAACCTGCCTAAATGTGGGCTGTATTCCTAGTAAGGCTCTTCTGCATTCTACTGAGCTCTTTCATCATCTAAACTCGAACGGTGCTGAACATGGTATTGTGGCTAAGGGGCTCTCCGTTGATCTTGCAGCTCTGATGAAAAAAAAGACCAGCGTGGTAGATCAACTTCGCAAAGGTGTTTCTCACTTAGTTAATAAGCGGGGGATTCAAGTCTTTAAAGGTCATGGGACTTTCGGTGGGGATGGCAAGGTCTCTGTAACTTCTGGGAGTTCAAAGACTATTCTTTCCGCGAAGCACATCCTCATTGCTACTGGTTCCAAGGTCGTAGAACTTCCTTTCCTGCCCTTTGATGGTAAACAAATCCTCAGTAGCGACCACGCCATCTCATTGGACAAGATACCGAAAAGTCTATTAGTTATAGGTGGTGGTGCCATTGGATTAGAGCTTGGGTCTGTTTGGTCTCGGTTGGGGACAGCTGTTACTGTTGTAGAGTTCCTCCCAAAGATTGCAGCCACCTTTGATGACGACATTTCTCGCCAGGCTCAGGCCCTTTTTAAAAAGCAGGGGCTATCGTTCTCGCTTTCTACCAAGATCACAGGTTCGAAGCAGCTTAAAAACAAGGTCGTGCTCGACGCTGAAACCAAGAATGGAACCACCAAGTTTGAGGCTGAGAAAGTTTTAGTAGCTGTGGGTCGCGCTCCTTTCACTGAAAGGCTTGGACTGGAAAAGATAGGCATCTCCCTTGATGATCGTGGACGCATACCAGTGGACAAACACTTTCGTACCTCGGTAAAGGGTGTCTACGCGATTGGTGACGTTACACCCGGTCCAATGTTAGCCCATAAGGCAGAGGAAGAGGCTGTTGCTTGTGTTGAGTCTATCGCTGGACAGGCTGGCCACTTTAACTCCGAAATCATTCCCAATGTTATCTACACCGATCCCGAGATCGCTTCGGTCGGGATCGGGGAGGTCGAAGCTAAACAGCGGGACATTAGATTTAAAGTTGGAAAATTTAATTTTGCGGCCAACGGGAGGGCAATTGCTTCAGATGCTGCTACAGGTTTTGCCAAGGTTCTGGCCTGTGCGGAGACTGATCGCATACTTGGCGTTCAGGTATTGGGGCGCAGTGCCTCCGAGCTAATTGGTGAAGCAGTCACTCACATGGAGTATGGTGGAAGCGCCGAGGACTTAGCTCGAACTATTCACGCTCATCCAACTCTTTCAGAAGCCCTTAAGGAAGCTGCCCTTGCAGTGGATGGAAATGCTTTGCACTCTGTTTAGGTTATAGACGAGAAAGTTTACTTTAATTTAGAAAAGACCAAACTGGCGTTCTGCCCACCGAATCCTGAGTTATTGCTCATAACCACATCCACATCCTGTTTGATGGATGCATTGGTGACATAATCCAAGTCACACTCTGGATCAGGGGTCTCGTAGTTAATCGTGGGCGGTATTGTGCCGCTTTCCAATACTTTGCAGCATGCTGCCGCTTCGACTGCACCAGCAGCACCAAGTAGGTGACCAGTCATTGATTTAGTGGAACTCATTTTCAGATTGTAGGCATGATTTCCAAAAACCTTTTTTACAGCATTTGTTTCAAACTTATCATTGTAGGGAGTGGAAGTGCCGTGTGCGTTTATATAATCGATGTCCTCAGCTTCGATTCCCGCATCGGATATGGCATTCGTGATGCACTGGGCCAAGCCCTTGGAATCTACATCAGGTGATGTGATATGAAAAGCATCACATGAGGCCGAGTAACCAATAAGCTCGCAGTGAATTTTAGCTCCTCTAGCTTTTGCATGGTCTAAAGTCTCTAGCACGAGAACCCCTGCGCCTTCACCCATTACAAACCCGTCTCTATCAGCATCAAAGGGACGGCTTGATCTGGTAGGATCGTCGTTATATCTGGTACTCATCGCTTTCATTGAGCAAAAGCCTGCAACGCCGAGTTCAGTTATAGCTGCTTCACTGCCTCCCGCAAGCATGACATCGGCTTCTCCATTCTGCATGATACGGAGGGATTCACCTATAGCGTGAGTGCCTGTTGCACAGGCACTCACAACAGCAAAGTTTGGTCCACGAGCACCCAACTCGATAGCGACAATCCCTCCCGCTATGTTGGCGATTAACGAAGGTATCATGAATGGAGACACCCTCCTCGGACCACGCTCAGTAAGTATACGTCCTTGATTTTGGGTCGTTTCAATACCGCCAATACCAGAACCGATCAAAACTCCAAACCTTGTGGGTTCAAAGGTTGAAGGGTCAATCTTACCTTCTTGCAATGCAAGCTTTGCTGCTGCCATCGCGAAGTGGGTGTAACGGTCATTGCGTTTGGCTTCCTTCACATCCATCCAGTCGGATGCGTTGAAGTCCACGACCTCTGAGGCTACCTTGCAGGTATAATCAGAGGCATCAAATCGGCTTATGTTGGCAATTCCACTTTTACCTTCGACCAAACTATCCCAAAAATCTTCGACTCCAGTTCCCAGTGAGGAAACTACGCCGATGCCTGTAATGACAATTCTAGGTTTTGTCTCTTGTTCACCCATAAATACTGGAATCCGACCGCGTACAGGTCAACCCATCCACGCGGTGAAAAAAGCTATGGGTCAGCTCTTCTGGCCCTTGATGTAATTGATGACGTCGCCAACAGTGCTTAGTTTCTCTTGTTCTTCCTCTGGGATTTGTTCATCTCCAAGGAACTCCTGCTCTAAGCTCATGACAAGTTCGACGAGGTCGAGGGAGTCGGCGCCGAGATCGTCCATAATGGAAGCCTCGGGTGTAACAGCGTCCTCACCTACGCCAAGTTGTTCGACAATGATTTCCTTTACCTTTTGCTCAATACTATCTGACATTGTTATATGTTTGTCTCGGGTTGTTTGGGTTATTACCTTTCATCCTACATGGCCATTCCTCCGTCAACCGAAAAAACCTGCCCAGTGATATAGCCGGCTTTAGGCGAACAGAGGAATTCAACTATGTGAGAGATGTCCTCTACCACGCCGAAGCGTTTAAGAGGTATAAATTTTGAAGCAGCCTCTTTGACTTCATCACTCAGACCTTCAGTCATGTCGGTTTGTATAAAACCGGGTGCAACGGCGTTGACAGTTACGTTGCGACCAGCAAATTCTTTCGCAAGGGTCTTGGTGAGTCCAATCATGCCTGACTTTGCTGCAGCGTAATTAGCTTGGCCTGCATTACCAACCACTCCAGTCACAGAGGATATGTTAACAATTCTGCCCCAACGACTGCGAGTCATTGGACGCCCGAGCGCTCGGCACCAGTGGAAGCAACTTGTAAGGTTTGTTTGAATTACAGAATCCCAGTCCTCATCACTCATGCGGAAAAGTAGTCCGTCCCGAGTAATACCTGCGTTATTGACGAGTATTTCGATAGTACCGTGTTCTTTGCTTAATTCAGCAGCGGCTTCAGCGACTGCATTACCATCAGCAACATCTACTGCGAGGGCATGTGCCTTCCCTCCACTTTGATTAATAGCATCGGCCACTGCTCCACAGGAAGTCGGGTTTTTGCTTATGCAGAGGACCGTATGTCCGGCATCGGCAAGTGCTTCTGCAATGGCCTTTCCGATGCCGCGTCCAGCTCCAGTCACAAGGGCTATTCGAGTTGAAGGATCTTCGCTCATAGTTGGGTTTGAAATATTTCTGCGAGATTAATAGACGTCTCGCTGATAACGTTTAGACTTTTTTAGATCTTTAAAGTATGATTTTGCGCCTGCTTCATCTAGCCCGCCATGTTCTTGCGCAATCTGATGAAGTGCGGTATCAACGTCCCCAGCCATTCGTTTAGCATCACCGCAAACATAGAAATACGCTCCACTTTCAAGCCAGTCCCATAGCTCCTTACCTTTGTCGAGCATCTTGTGCTGAACATATACCTTTTCTTTTTGATCACGGGAGAAGGCCAGAGACAAATTCTGAATGAAGCCATCCTTTTGCCAAGATTCCAATTCTTCGCAGTAGAGATAGTCGGTGGATGCATGTTGGTCTCCGAAGAAGAGCCAGTTTCGTCCAGAGTCATTTCTTGTGTCACGTTCTTGAAGGAATGCTCGGAAGGGGGCTATGCCTGTACCTGGCCCAACCATTATGACGTCTTTGCCCATATCTTCAGGAAGCCCAAAATGCGATGATGCAATGAATATAGGCACTGAGGGGTCATCGAGCTTAACGCGATCTGTCATGTATGTGGTACAAACTCCATTACGGTCACGACCGTTGGTCTGGTACCGGACAATTGCCACAGTTAGGTGGACGTCATTAGGATGGAGGGTTGGGGATGAGGCAATTGAATAGAGCCTCGGTACTAGACGCTTCATCAGGTTTACCAATTCCTGGGGTTCCCATCGTGCTGATGGGATTTCTTCAAAGAAATCGATTAACTCCCGCTGTTCAAGATAGGCCATCAGTTCCTTGCGGGAACCGGGTTCTAAATATCTGCGCGCTTCGACTAGTTCATTTTCTCCGCATTTTGCTAATAGAGCCTGAAGGAATTTCTTGGAGGGCCCAGCTAGAGAAAGCTTGTGCATTAATGCAGCACGTAGTGGCAGCGCCCTATCGACCTTTGGTACAACCACCATTTCATCTCCTGTGAAATTTAAAGTGGAGAGCACATTCTCCACGTAGGCTGAATCATTGGTTGGATAGATTCCAATGGAGTCTCCACAAGTATATTTTAACCCGCTTCCGGAAATATCTACGACAAAATGCCGCGTATCTTTTGAAGAACCCTCCTTGTTAAGGAGTCGATTCTCTGTGATTTTCGCAGCGAAGGGGTTGTCCTTGTCAAAGGTGGGGGCTTCCTGTTCGCTTTCCGCTTGGCTCATTTTTATGAGTGTGAATAACGGGAGGCGCTTTTCCTTTTCAACATCAAATCCTAATTTATTAAAAAAAAATGCCAACCAATAGGCAAAACGCTAACAAAAGATCCGGCGTTCGTTTGCAGAAAATACTTGCTGATGCTGGGCTTTGCTCCCGACGACAGGCGGAAACTTTGATTGAAGATGGTGAGGTTAGGGTCAATGGGCGAATTGCTGTTCTTGGCCAAAAGGCTAATCCTGAAAATGATACAATTATTGTTCGTGGTAAGAACCTCAGTGCCAGGAACGGTTCTGTTGAGAATCGTGCAACCTTCCTTTTAAATAAACCCAAGGGCTTTATTTGCAGTCATTCAGATCCTCACCATGAGGAGACGATCTATGACATTCTTCCACGTCGCCTTCGCAAACTACGGCTCTTTACTGCAGGTCGATTGGACAAGAACAGTGAGGGGTTGATTGTTCTTACAAATGATGGCGATCTTGCAAACCGGTTGGCTCATCCATCAGGCGCTGTGCGGAAGGTCTATCATGTTAACCTTGGCCATCCTATTGAGGAGACGATACTACCCAAGCTTGTTCAGGGTAGGGAACTAGATGGGGAGTTTCTCCACTTTGATCGAGTTATTCCAATTTCTCAAAAGGGTAATGCGCTCAAGCGACTTGAAATTCATTTACGTCATGGGCGTAAGCGTGAGATAAGAAGACTTCTTGAATCTTTCGGGCATAAAGTAGAAAGACTGAGGCGCATACAAATTGGAGGTCTACGCATCCGTGGAATGCCTGTCGGTGCTATAAAGGAATTGAACGAAAAAGAAATCAATTTACTCTTTGATCATTCCGAAAAACCTTCTACCAATTACTCATGATGAGAATAAAATTCAAATGGTTGTTTACGGCGTCTTTGCTTGCTGGTGCTATCATTCTAGATGCTCGAATTTCTGTTTTCCTAAAGCCAGATCCCAAGGCACCCCTCTTTAAGGACGTCCTAGAAAGCGAACTTATGTTACCCAAGGCTGTTGAAAACGCTGCTCTTGCGGAAAAGGGGTGGCATACAGCCAAAGTTGCGGTTTCCCAAGTTGGATTCACCCAGCAGATTAACGTTCTGAAAGAACTCAGTTTAAAGCCTGGTTCAAAAGTGTACGTCCGACCTGCTTCAAATAGTAGCCTCCTTGCGACCACGACTGGTCAGGAGATGGTCAAGATCGTTAAGCCCGGTCCTTGGACCCAGGTTACTTTGACCAAGCCAATTAGTGTCTACTTTCTTTTAGGCGACGCCCCAGCGGTTGAGTTGGTCGAGCCAATCGAAGCTATTGTTCCGGTTGAAACTGTAGTTGAGGAAGTCAATCCAGAGCTTATCCCGGAATCCGTATCAAAATCACCAGAACCAGTAGCCGTAAAGATTGAGGTTCCTGGATCCAAACCTGCAACATCTGGAGATGGACCTAGCAATTCCAAGCCTGTCCCCCACATCACTCCTGAACCAATTAGCAATGAAACTGTTGTTGCTGCAGAAGTCGTTACACCAGAGCCAGCAGAAGCAATCAGTGCCTTTGATTTACTGGAACAAGCTGACCCAGAACTGGTTCGTCAATCTGTTGCACCTGTTTCATCTGCGCTTCTCGAGGAAATACAGGAACTTGATCCACTTGAGGTCAGAGAGGGAAGTGACCAGCCCCATATTGCTCCACAGCTTCCGGTCGAGATTAAGCCTACTGTTACGATATCACGTCAGTTTGAAGGTCGTCTCATCTACAAAAAGCCTTTTTTCCGTAGACCTGGCATCCGGTCTTCTAATAATACAATCCCCACCAACTACCAACTAGTAGATGCCGATGGTAAGCGAATTGCCTACGTCCGTGTCGAGGACATCAAGGTTGGCAACATTCTCAATTACGTTAAGAAAGACGTTATTCTTACCGGTCCTCTTGAAGAAAACCCAAAAGGTAATGAACCGATCATTCAGGGAAGAACTATTCGCCTGAATTTGGAATAGTGGGACTTTTTCGAGTTATTTCTGCTGGAATAATAATCCCTCGAAGATAGCTCTTACTAAGACTGCTAATTTGAGTCCCGAATTGCCTGTTTTGCAGCCTCTTTATCCTCTTCAATTACACTCAATTCGCTACGGAGTTGTCTCCGAAGAGATTCAACCTCTTCTAAATTGCCTCCCATCTCCGCTTCATTGATTTGTTTTTTAAGAAAGATTTCACGTTCTGCAGCTTTTGCGGTGAACTTCTCGTTTACCTTTGCAATTTCTACTTTTTGTTCCTCTGTGAGTTCCTTGCGACCCGGTTCGTCCTTTGCCTTCAGGCGTTCCATTGCTAGTTCGTATGCGCTCTTCATTTCTGTTTAGATTCGTAAAAGTTCTGAATTAAACCCAACTATCTTATTAACGGGTCATTGTGAGGGTGAGGTAAATTGCAAAGACGGCGGGAGGAATCCAGAAAAAATGCCATCTAATTTCTTTTCTCCACTGGTGGCAGGCCAGCAATGAACCAATTAATACTGAAATCCCTAATGAGCCAAGAACTGGATTTCTCATCTGTATTTCCTGATAGAATCCAGGTATCTCAAGAGCTATGTCTACTAGAAGAAGCATCAGCCAAATGAGGAACTTTGCGATTGAGATGAACATTGAACTCAGAAATCCAAGCCCAATCACACCAGTTACTAAGCTGATAGCACCTAGCTTAATCGCTAGAGCAGCCATAGTGACGAGAAGCACATTGAGGAATATGGTACCAGGCGTTGCGAGGCCGAAGTTGGACATGGTAAGTGGAGTACTGGCTAAGGTCGCAGAAAAGCTGACTGAGAATACGACTAGAAACCATCTTCGTAAGACGAAGATTGTTTGTTTACATGGAGAGATTGACTGTTCCGGTATCAGTTCCAGATCTTTTTCGAAATATGTCTTCAATCCTTCGGCCAAGGGTAGACCATAAAGGAGAATTACGCTCACAACCGCATAAGAGAACTGGAAGCCTAGGTTGCGGATTTGCGACGGATCTATCGTTAGTATTATTACCGCTGAGGTGACAAGCGCGGGGAAAGGGTTACTTTGCCTCTTGGCGAAATATGCACCCCACAAGCATGTCACCATTATAAATGCTCGCATGGCAGAAGGTTGCCCACCGGTTATTTGAACGTAGAGAAAAACACTTCCTAAACCTGCAATGATCTTTAACTTCCGTGGTAGCGGTAATATTCCAAAAAGTCCACCAACGACCAGTGCAACCACACCCACATGAAGTCCACTGATCGCAAAGAGGTGCATGGTGCCGCTATACCTAAAATCCTGTTTTTGCTCGGTTGATAGCGCATTCTTTTCACCAAGCATCATAGCAACGAGCACGTCTGCTTCAGAGTCTGTGCCGTTTGATTCCCCGTTTTTTAATATGCGCTGAAACAGTTCATTTGCTCTATGGCAGAAGTGGAGGAATTTGTCTGGGGAACTAAGCTTTCCATCCAGTATGCCCCGACTGCACTCAGTGTATATGTGGGACCGAAGCAGATAATCCTCAAAATCTTTTTTTCTCTCCTTGTTCCAGCCAATGGGTTGTAAAATCCCTTTGATTCTTATCTGGTCACCCCTAATGAGGGGTTCACTCACATTTTGGCGGTACGCCTTAAAGTACACTTTTGTTCCAAGAATATGCTCAATAGTCGAAGGCACATCTAGGGCTTTTCCAACTCCTGAGATTCGGTCGTATTCATCTTTTTGCAGAAAGATTCGCTCAACTTCTAAATCAATTTCAACTGCTCTGGGTGGAAGCTTGAGAAGTTCCCTATCTCGGATCAAGGGGTCGCATTCCTGATACCAAGCCCAAGAAAGGAGTATTACAGAACCTGATAGGCATAGCGCCCAATGGAATTGGTTGTAAGACGAATTTCTACAGATCCTAAGAGCCTTAAGTGATAAAGCCGCCCCGCTTAACAAACAGATGACTGGTGAGAGCTCCCAATTTAGCGCGGCTGCATAGCCAAGAATCTGCGGAACTAAAATCCAAAGCAATGGTGCGCGAACGCTAGGCTTTTCAACCGGGCTTTGCGCGATATCGAGCATGGCTCGTCAATTATGCTTGATGAACAGGCGTCCGCCGACCTGCAGAGGATTCTTTAGCCCTTTCAACAAATATTCTCTCCCTTGAAGAACAGCTTCAACTAGGCCTTCTCCTCTTGCCAGATAGGCAGTAATTGCTGCCGACAAAGTGCAACCGCTACCATGAGTGTCTACATTGTTTACTCTTGGTGAGGAAAAGGTCTTCAAAGAGCCATCCTTTTGAGCCAGAATATCGTAGACGTTCTCTCCGTCCATATGCCCACCCTTTAGAAGAAAAGAGGTTTGGAACTTTTCGACCAGTATTTTTGCTGCTTCTATGAGCTCGTCTACGTTATTGGGACGTTCGCCGGTCAAAGCCTCTGTTTCATCCAGGTTAGGAGTGACCAAAGTGGCCCTAGGGAAGAGTTGAGATTTCATGGCTTCGAAAGCACAGTCACCAGCAAGCTTTGAGCCTGAAGTTGCTGCGAGCACAGGATCTACAACAAGTGAAATTTCCCGAGTCCCGGCTAAACAGTCTCTTACCACATTGACGATCTCTTCGCTTGGCAGCATGCCAGTTTTGACTCCTTTGACTTCGAAGAAATCCATAACTTGTGAAATCTGCTGAGCAAGATTAGTAGGTGGTGTGGGGTGTACGTCAGTAACCCCATCTGGATTTTGCGCTGTAAGTGCAGAGATTGCCGAAGTACCGAAAACTTCACATCCCGAAAAGGTCAATAAGTCGGCTTGTACTCCTGCGCCAGCACCGCTGTCTGAGCCCGCTACGCTCAAGGCAACAGGCAACCTCTTGCCATTCCTGTCAGCAATCATTTGACTACATAAAAATGAAACAAACGCCAAAAGGAAAGCCGAGATTTGAGTCCAAAGGAACAGGAGTTTAAGGAACTGTTTCAAGAAAGTCCTGAAGACCGAGGTTCTGCCTCTAGCAAGAAACACTTGCCCTTAGCAGCTAGAATGCGTCCTAGGACACTCGCTGAAATGGTAGGGCATGAGCAAATACTTGGTGAGGGGGCTTTGCTCCCCCGTCTTGTCGAGAGTAACCACTTTGGAAGTATTTTGCTTTCAGGACCTCCGGGTTGTGGAAAAACCAGCTTAGCCGAAGCTATTGCCGCTCAGACTGGAAGTCGCATTATTCGTGTAAATGCCGTACTCAGTAACTCTGCTGAACTTAGGGATGTTCTTCGCATGGCTCGATACGATGAAAGTGGTCGAAGTATTCTTTTCATCGATGAGATACATAGATTCAATAAGTCTCAGCAGGATCTGCTACTTCCTGATGTAGAGGCTGGCCATGTGCGGCTTATTGGAGCGACAACCCACAATCCTGGATTCTACTTGATTCCTCCTTTGCTTAGTCGAAGTCAGCTGTTTCGCCTTGAACCTGTACCTGTCGATGCTGTTGCGGGTGTTCTTACAAAAGCACTTACTGATGCTGAAAGAGGTCTTGGTGCCACGAAGGTGACCGCAGACTTCAAACTATTGCGTGAAATTGCTGAGATGAGCGATGGTGATCTACGTCGTGCCCTGAATGCTCTTGAGACCCTCGCTTTAAGTCTCCCAATTGGTGCAAAGATGAGTTCTGATGACGTTGCTGCCTTTGCTCGTGAACGTCACATCCGTTACGACCGAAATGAAGACGAGCATTACGATACCGCATCAGCGCTGATAAAGAGTATTCGAGGTGGAGATCCAGACGCGGCCTTATACTGGCTAGCCAAAATGGTGGTGGGTGGCGAGGATCCTAGGTTTCTTGCTAGACGGTTGGTCATTCTTGCGTCCGAGGATGTGGGCCTTGCAGACTCCCGAGGATTACTGGTGGCCAATGCCGCCGCCCAAGCCTGTGAATTTGTAGGAATGCCTGAATGTCAGTACCATCTCGCCCATGCGACTGTATTTCTTGCCTGCTCTCCAAAGAGCAACACCGCGGGGCAAGCCTACTGGGCGGCCAAAGCTGCTATCCAAAAAGGCCCGGTGCAGTCTGTTCCGCTTTGGTTGCGTGATGCCCACAGCAAAGCTGGTAGGGATGCTGGTCACGGCAAGGGCTATCTTTACAGCCACGACTTTCCAGATGCGATCAGTGGACAGGAATATATGCTTGAGCCTATGGCATTTTATGAGCCGGGTGCGAATGGTGCTGAAGAGCAAATTCAGCAACGCCTCAGACATTGGGAACATCTAAAGAGGCAGTTCGAAGAAAAGAAATGATTTTCAGTAGTTCTGCCTTGCCATTTGACTTCCCAACTCTGCGCGATAACAACGCTTTTTCTAAAAAACAAATAAATGAGTGCAACCCAACCTTATGATCTCGTTGTTATTGGAGGCGGGCCTGCGGGCTACGCTGCTGCAATCCGCGCTGGCCAGCTTGGCAAGAAAGTGGCCTGCGTGGAACTGGAGCGTGCTGGTGGCACGTGTTTAAACTGGGGATGTATTCCTTCTAAGGCTCTGCTTAAGAGTGCAGAGCTCTACACTGCTGCCCAACATTCGGAGGAGTTCGGTTTTACCTGTGGCGAGATAAAAGTGGACTTCAGTCAGGTCATTAAAAGATCCCGTAAAGTGGCTGATACCATGGGTGGAGGTATCGAGTTTCTTTTCAAGAAGAACAAAGTAGATTACGTAGTTGGTCGTGGACAGGTTAATGTCCCTGGTATGGTCGAAGTGATTGATGGTCCTGACAAAGGAAAATACCTAAATGCAAAAAACATATTGTTGGCGACAGGCTGTCGGGCGCGTACTTTGCCCGGTCTTGAACCCGATGGTGTTCGCGTCATGACTTCCCGTGAGGCACTAGCCATGGAGTCTATGCCTAAGTCTATATTAATAATGGGTGCAGGAGCTATCGGCGTTGAGTTTGCATATTTCCTTAATGCTTTTGGCTGCGACGTTACGTTGGTGGAAATGATGGATCGTATTGTGCCGGTAGAGGATGCCGAGGTTTCCGCTGCATTAGCTCGTGCATTCAAAAAGCAGAAAATTTCTGTTCACACCAGTACCAAGGTCGAAGATATCGAGCTGGGTAAGGACTCTGTGTCTATGAACCTGGTCAAAGGGGAGAAGTCCGAAAAAAAGGAGGTGGAGGCGGTCCTACTCGCCATCGGCGTGGAGGCCTACACCGAAGGTCTGCTTTCCCCCAAGGTTAAGCCCAAGACTGACCGAGGCTACGTTGTTGTGGATGACAATTACAAGACCAGCGTTGATGGTATCTATGCTGCAGGGGATCTAATCGGTCCTCCTTGGTTAGCCCATGTCGCTACTTGGGAGGCTTTGCAAGCTGTCAATGGTATCTTCGGACATAGTGAGCCTGAGCGAGTTAAGGAGTTTCCTGGTTGTACCTATTGCTTGCCACAGGTTGCCAGTATTGGTCTGACCGAAGAAAAAGCCAAGGAACAGGGTTTGGCCTATAAAGTTGGAAAGTTTCCATTTTCTGCATCGGGTAAGGCAGTTGCTGTCAATCACCCCGAAGGCTTTGTGAAATTGATCGTAGGTGAGAAGTATGGTGAGATTCTAGGTGCGCATATCATTGGCCACGATGCTACGGAATTAATTGCTGAGTTTGGCTTGGGTATGAAGCTGGAAGCCACTGCCGACGAAATTCATGCGACGATACATGCCCACCCAACTTTGGGTGAGGCCATGGGTGAAGCCGCTGCTGCCATACACGGCGAGGCGATTCATAT
>CAJWWL010000025.1 GCA_913048125.1 uncultured Opitutia bacterium
CACGCTAGCAGAACCAGTAGGATTGGTCTTTGAGACGAGACTCGAACAAAAGAACCGGCAACGCTTCATGACTGTAATCTGCTACACCGAGGGTGATTTCCTTGTGAAGCAGTTTAATAATCCAATCGTCAAAATTAGCGATGTACCTTATGAAAAGATTCTTGAAGTACGTGGTACACTCCGGGAAATCATGATCGTTTTAGACGAGTACATTAATAACCCAGGTGGTAAGGTTGAGTTTTCGGTAGGCTTCAATCTATATGGTGGCTCGATCAAGTTGAATCAAAAAGGTCTGATCCACCCTCAATACACAAACCATCGTCTTCAGGCTGCGCAACGAGCTCTAATCAATGTAGACAAAGCACAAAAAGTATTGAAAGGCTCCGTTTCTGGGGCGGATCAGGAAAAAGCACAAAATACCCTTCGCCGCGCACAGCGGGAGCTTGAAATTTCGCAGCAGGAGCTAACAGCACCGATCAAAGATAACGAAATTTTGTATGATCATCGTGAATCACTCCAGTTCTTTCAGTGGTCAATCAATGCCATAGATATCGTTCCTGAACTGGTTCAACTCCTCGATCAGAGCGTAATCAACCGTTTCAACCGAATACCCGGTGCAATAGTACCTGCCACACCAAAAAACTAGGGCATGAAATATCGGACCTTCAAAAAAACTGGATGGCAGGTCTCTGAAGTTGGTCTCGGTTGCTGGCAGCTTGGAGGCGATTGCTGGGGAGACCTGGATGAATCGACAGCCAAGTCAATCCTCGAGACTTCTGTAGATGCTGGAGTAAACTTTCTAGACACTGCTGATGTTTACGGAGACGGTCGGAGCGAAGAATTTATCGGTCAGTTCATTAAAGACCACCCGGAATCCCTTAAAGTAGCGACCAAACTCGGCCGGCGCGCTCACGTATTCCCTGATCAATTTACACCTGCCAACCTTCTAGGCTGCACCGAAGACTCCCTGAAAAGACTGGGAGTCGAAACGATTGACCTAACCCAGTTGCACTGCCCTCCCACAACAGTACTCAGGAAGGGTGAGGTTTTCGCCATTATGCGTGACCTCCAAGCCTCGGGTAAGATTCAGAACTGGGGTGTCAGCGTGGAAAACATGGACGAGGCACTCATATGCCTTGAGGAAGATGGCTGTGCCTCTCTGCAAATTATTTTTAATATCTTCCGCCAAAAACCAATTGATACACTTTTCAATAAGGCGCGCGAAAAAGGTGTTTCCATTATTGTTCGCCTACCCTTGGCCAGTGGTCTGCTTTCGGGGAAGATGACACTCGATCAAAGCTTTTCTGAAAACGACCACCGACGCTTCAATTGCGATGGCCAACTTTTCAACGTAGGTGAAACCTTCGCTGGCTTACCCTATTCTAATGGCGTTGAACTGGCTCAGTCTGTGAAAGAGATCCTACCAGACAATGCACCGATGGCACAATCGGCGTTGCGTTGGATCTTAGACCACGATGCCGTCACAACCGTTATTCCGGGTGCTAGCAAGATTGAGCAGGCCAGATGTAATGCACTAGCTAGTGATCTCCCTCCCCTAGACTTGGAAACACACCAAAAACTAAGTCAGTTTTACAAAGCTAACGTACACGAACATATCCGAGGCTCTTACTAAAACAGTGACCGATCAGGGCGTGATTGGCCACGCCACAAACGAGCACCCCCCACCTGCAGATTATCACTGCGGGATTCACAAGCATTATACAGGGAGGCAAATCTGGCTACCTGTAAAAGCCTACTCCAACAAACGAACGGCTAGCTTTTGTAGATGCCAACTCCCAGCCGGTTCAGTCCCGTAGTGAGGAGAACTGTCGAGCCGAAGAGCTTCTCCAGCACGAAGTACGCCGAGATCACTAAGATGGCTGTGCTGCTCTTTGGAATCATTGTCAGCATCAACACAATAGATGGCTAAAGGAGCACTCTTGCCCATACGGTAAAATCCTCCACAGCTCCCCTCGCCCGCTCTAATCGCAGCATATTCAATAAGTACGTCCTTCTCGAAGCGGAGCAATAATGCCTCACCCGCGTCCACACTTGTGGATTCTCCACCCTTGATTCCTAAGCCATCCTCAGACTGATGAGGTTCCCCGTCTTCAGTTGTTACGTGGACTGACAAAGAAGGCTCACTATCCGAAGCTGTCCAATCAAAGACCACTCTCTGCTTCCCATCTGCCAATTCAGCCATACGATGCCCACCACTGTTTCGATGAATAATTGCCTGCTTAGATAGATAATTAATTAAGGGTTTCAATTCTGGCACAAGCAGCTGGTTAGCTCGCTCTTTTGGGTCTGCAGCTAGATTGAATAGTGCCAAGGGTTTGACCTCTCCATAACGTATGAAGGGTCCGTCAAACAAGAGCTTCCATTGCCCAGGAAAAAGCTCGTTGTTAACTTCGGGATCATCGAGGCGGAGAGCACAGGCTGCATTGTCTGCAGTTTCCTTGTGATCATTATGAAAAAGTGGCCGGTGTGGTATTTTTTTTCCAAGGAGAGCAGGTAGAATGCTAAAGCTGTCCTCTCCTCCTTTTTGTCCATTACGAAGATCTGGTAACGGTTTACCAAGTATATCGGAAAAAGTCGCAAACCAATCCTGTAGGCTCACCAATTGTTTGCTCTTCCTACCAGGGGTAGATGCATCACCATCTCCAATTTTCCCATCCGGCCATGCTACGATGAACGGAACACGATGACCTCCTTCGTAGGCTGAACCCTTGTTACTTCGAAAGGGGCCAGTTGCAGTCTTGGCTGTAATTTCAGCACCATTGTCTGAGGTAAAAACAACAATGGTGTTGGCGAGAAGTTTTTGACCAGGGCGTCGAGGATCTTCGGTATTTTCAAGATAGTCAAGCAACCGGCCCAAAGCTACATCATTTTCGTAGATGTAGTCCCCGCGAACCTTGCTTTTCACACCGGATTTCAATCTTCCAGCTCCAGCAACAGGCTCACCTCCGATAGACTTATCCGGAGTGTACGGTCCATGATTGGAGCTGCAAGCGTAGTATAGGAAGAACGGAGTAGACCTCGACTTTTGGTCAGATAGATGGTTATTAAGAAAATCCAATGCATTATTGGAGTGTCGGCTACCAAGCTTGTGCAGCGCATAGGCATTTTGGCCTTTGTCGTGGAGTTGCTTGCCATTACCGTTGGCACTTACAGAACGGCGACCATGAAGATGTCCCGGACCTATGGACTGATCAGGTGTATTGCGATTTCCACGCTTATTCTTTCCGATGCTATCAACCGCGGGACCAGAAGTCCCATGTGAGCGCGAGGTGTAACGGGCAAAGTCAAACCCATGATCTACAGGAGACACAGCGAGAGGCTTGGAAAGATCCGCATCCCTCCATTCAGCGGCTGGCTTGCCATCTTTTCTTGAATAGCGAAGGCCGACATGCCACTTACCAACCATTGCAGTAGAGTAACCTTTGCTTTTGAAAAGAGTGGCTAAGGTCGGTCGGTCTGATTCAATAAGAGGATCTCCTTGTACACCGAAGAGTACCCAGTACTTCATGCGGTTGCGAAATGCATATCTACCTGTAAGCAGACCATAGCGAGTTGCCGTACAGCGTGAGGAAGGCGTATGTCCATCCGTGAACAAAATGCCCATATTCGCAAGCCGTTCCATTTGGGGAGTGTACAACTGCTCACCGTCTTCATTGCCTGTGAAGAACTGATAGGCGCTTGTGTCACCTATCCCCATGTCGTCAGCCATCATGAGTACTACATTTGGGCGATTACTAACCTGTGCAAATGCAAGGATTGGAATAAAGAGTAAGGACAGGAAAGATTTCATGCAGTTAACCTAGGAACTGAGCCATATTAGTGGCAAGGAGATTGGAAGAAGTCTCAAAATAGAGACTACACGAGTTCATGCTTAGATATGATTGGTGCATAGTTGAAAAATTGAAATGAAATCAACTTCAAGATACCTTAAATTGCTTATGCGAGACTCGGGAAAAGATCAGTGCAATAGCTTGTCATAAGCTGGGCTAGTAATTGCAAAGGAGCTGTTTTCTTCTTCTATATGGAATCGTGCAACCATGTTCATTTTCTTAGCCAGAGCAGGGCCTTCAGACGGACCTAAAATCATGAAAGCAGTAGCGAAGGCATCCGCTACCCGAGCCGTTGAAGCAACTACATTGACTGCGACAAGACTGTGTTTAATCGGACGACCAGTCCGAGGATCCAGAAGATGAGAGGAAGGTTTTCCAGCATCCGGACTTGGTTTATTCAATCGATAAGTACCGGAGGTTGCTACAGCAGAGTTTTGGAGATGAAACAAAGTAAGGTTCTCAGGTGATGAAGTTCCGTCTTCCAAGGCTACCTTCCATTTCCCAGACCCGGCTCGAATTTCTCCACCAATTTCAACAAGATGGTCAGTCAGTCCCCTTCTATGCAGCATCTCACAAACCTGATCAATAATTTCGCCCTTGGCCGAACTGGAAAGATCAACCTGCACAGTTGGTTGACGTTTACGAACTTGATTTTCAGGTAAAATCTCAAGCAGTTGGATACCAACATGAGATTGAGCTTCTTGAATTTCTTGAGCGGAGGGAAATGACGTACGCGTTGACTCGACAGGGCCAAAACCCCAGAGATTGACTATAGGGGCGATAGTTGGATCAAAAGCTCCAGCGCTTTCATCATGTACCTTGCGGGCATGTAAGAGAAGTTCATGAAGCAGGGGATGAACTGTGATTGGATTGCTGGTTAGAGCTTGGTTGAATTGATACAGTTCGGCATCAGGACGCCAATGAGAGAGGATTTTTTCAGCTTCCTCAATGGTAGAGATAATCTCGTCTTTAAGAACTGATCGGTCTAGATATCTGGAACCTCTAATCTTAACTGTCCATGTAGTGCCAAGAGCCTTGCCATTGAAGATTATGGTTTTCTCCGAACAGCTGGAAAAGATTGTGGCGAACCCTAGCAAGGTGATAGCGATTCGCAAATAACGCCACTCTGGTATGTATCTGGGCACTAAACGTAGTACAGAAGAAAGGCCCATCCAAGAAGGGCAAAGCTAAGATAATCTCGACGGGTCCAACGATTATCACTTCTGCGGAATTCAAAAAGCTTTAGCATGGCTCCTGTGGGGCACCCGTATCGACAATAAGCCATTGGAATAAAGGCTGAAGCCAATAGACCCAAAAGAGCGATCGTGATGGTTACTCCACCAGCAACTTGCCAAACATAAGCATCGAAAGGCTCGAGAATATTTAGCGTGTGTGCAGAAGTCTGGAAGGCAAGAAAGACAACCAAGACTAGAAGCAAATAGGGTATGCACTCAAGCAAGCGATTGAGTTTAGAAGAAATCTGGAAGGGCTGCTTACGTACCTTGCGCATCCATTGCTGGGCTGCACCGTGTGGACAAAGCTGGTGGCAGTAGATCGCTTTTCCCGTGGCCATTGGCACCAAAAGAGCAGCTAGTGAAAGAAGAGCAAGGATGGGTGCACGCTCCCAAGGCACACCATTCTGAGCCCAACCAAAAAAAAGGCCCTGTGAAAGAACGTGTCCATTGACTAGACCAAGGTAACCAAAAAGAAGAACCTGATGAACTCTTCTTACTCCCTTTTTCTTTCCAATGGGCAAGAAGGCCACAAAACCTGCAAGCAGTATCACAAGAAACGAACCGGTATCGCTAGCATTCCAATTCACAAAAGGTTTTGCAAGTTCAGCTTGGAGGTCAGCACGTTCAACCTCCCATGCGCTTGCAGTATGCACAATACCTTCAGCCATGGCCATACTGGTCATGGTTGCTCCGGACACACCCTCAACTTCTTCTTCTACGAGATCCATTGAAGCAAGTTGAGGAATAGTACGGCCTTGGAAAAGAGAAGCAAAATAAGAGTCATCATTAGGATATTCCGAGTAGGGCTGATTCTCGAAACTATCTCGAATTTCCATCCCGATAAGTTTCCCATCAGGGCCAATTGCGAGAAGCGTATCGACCGGTCCTTGGTAACCAATAATTTGGTCTGATTGCGGTGATGTCCGCCCCACCTTCCCAAGGAATTGACCAGTTGAATTCGAGACATCGAACAGCGACGGATGAGTTTTAGAGGGCTGAACATGCTCACAATCGGGGAAGTAAGTTTTGACTTCATCAATTTGGATCGGCTTGGGAAACCTACTAGTCTGAGCAGAACCCCCGAATCGAAGCGCTATTGCATCAGCAATGGCTAAGCTAGTGAGCGTAGCACCAGAAACCGCCTCTATATTTTTGATACGAACCAATTCAGACTCTGTTTTACCAATGAACTGCTCAAAGAAAGTTTTTTCTTCTACAATCGCATCCACGTGGTCGGTTGTATCCCCACTGGAGCGAATAGATACAGAACTGACCTTTTCCTGCTGATCCAAAGCAATCAAAAGATTTGTAGAACCAGAAAAGCCCAAAGCAGAATCGCCGAGGGGCGAGGTCTGAGTCAATCTGCCAAGTTCATTTCCAGATTCATCAAGAGCGATAACGAAGGCCGGATCCTCTTTGCTAGTCTCAAGAGAATAGGTATCTGGCAGGATTATCTGAGCATTAGAAAGCTCGATAGGCAAACCACGCTCTTGAAGTCTCTCGAGAAAATCTTGATGAGATCGATTGACCAGCCAGACAATGAGGGCTAGCGCAAAAAATCTACAGATATGACGTGCAGAGCGCTGAAGCCGCTTAACACCCATCTTAAAAGATCACTCGACAGGAAGAAGTTTAGCGGCATCGACGTGAACGTTCCCCTGTGCTCCCTTGGCGGAAAGCTCGACCATGACCTTTTGTCCTTTTCTAAGCGTTATTCGTCCAACCGAATGAAAGCCATTCTTGAAACTTGGTTTTTCGGTCATGTTGACAACCGTGATCAATTTAGTTCTTTGATCACCAGTTCTTACTTCAACCGGAACAGATTTCCCCCGGTTGGGATGAGGTTGATAGGCAATTTGCGTGTCGTATTGTCCTGCCTCGGGAGCTTCCAATGTAAAAGTTGCGGTACTTGCCGGGTCACTTGAGTACTGATAGCCATAAGAAAAATAAGGTTTGAGACCTTGTCCCTTGGTCCATTTTCCTTTGAATGAGGCTTTGGCGTCATCCACCACTCCGGGAAACTTCTTGGGGTCCAGTCCATTGGGCGCACCATGCGGGCCAGCTATTTCCATAGCGTCCGAAGGAATAGTGATCTTGTCGTTCACAGTAAGGCGGAACGCTTTGCCGGGCAACTTAATGAGTTCAATCAACTCTCCAAGATGCTGTTCATAAACAGAGCGAGGAAGACAATCGTGCTTCACACAAATTGATGCAGCTCGACCTACAACTTCTCCCATCATCCCGCAGGTCTTCATGACCCGTACAGTTCCAAGAGCCTCGTGGGTTACACTTATGCAACGACCCGCCATGAAGAGATTTTCGATATTGCGAGAGTAAAAGCAACGGTATGGAACGGGGTAGCCATAAGAACGATCCACACCCTTTCCGTGCACCGCGTAGGAGATAAAAGGATTATCGGGAAACTTCTTAGCATATTGTTTCTTTGGATAGTGAAGATCAATGCTCCAGGTACTTGGCACACAACCATCTGGAAAGTCGCGCTTGGAAACAATGTCTTCCTCGGTCAGGATGACGTCACCTAGTAGTCGTCTGGATTCGCGGGGACCACCAACGTAGGCGACCCATGTGAGTATGGAATTCGGGTGCTTATCCGCCCCGTCCCGATTCTTCATCGCATTGAAGGCTCCGAAAACCGCCCGCAGATTCCAGTCCCGAATGCCTTCGGCATCACCGAGGGGATCCTTGTCGTATCCGCTTTCCCAAAACCATTGTCCGTGAAAGTCTCGTGGGTAGGGAAAGTCAGCCATATTAAGGTCTAGAGCCCATGGAGTATCAGGAAAGGATATGGCCTTCTCTTTGTTCGCCCAAGCCCACATGTTGCTCATTCCCATGCGTCCCTTTTCTGTCATGGTATGATCGGCGCCAGCCAAGTATCCAATGGTGCCATGTCCTGTAGCGTCCACAAAAAGAGTGCCGGAGAATCGGGTCACTTGACTCGATCGGACGTCGAAGGCGTGAACCGCGGATATTTTGTTACCTTTCTTTTCAACCTTGAACGCGTGGTGGTAGAGTTGAAGGTCGATGTTCTTTTCGGCCCGCACGATCCTTTCTTTTTTTTCATCCTCGAATTCCTCGTAGGTGCCGGGTGACTTTTTCGCCTTGTCAGCGATTTCCTCGATGATCTCTCCAATTCTGGGATATTTACCTCGGCGGATGTTTCCCTTTGCCCAAACCCGTACCTCACTGGATCCGTTGCCTCCGAGAACCCCACGATCTTGGATCAGGGCCACCTTACATCCCATGCGAGCAGCCGAGATTGCCGCTCCCATTCCGGAATAACCTCCGCCAACGACGACCAAGTCGTATTTCTTTTCGAGAGGTTTTTCGGTAATGCCTAACATCTCACGGCGCCAATCGGGCAGGATTTCAGAATCGTTAGGTGGAACTTCCTTGTAGTTAGTTAAATAAATCGCGTCGCATCGCCCGTTAAATCCAGTCAGATCACGAAGAGCCAAGGTGTTCTTCCCTTTTTTAAGAGTAACTTTCCCTCCTCCTTGCCAATCCCACTTAACTCCCCTAGTGCCAAAGGTGGTTTTCACCGGGGTGCCGTTGATGATGAGTTGAAAGCGGCCAGGTTGTCCCTTGGCTTCCCAGCGGGCTACCCAGTCTTTGGTACGGGCAAAAAGCTGATAATTCCCACCCTCCTTGACCTCAATGGTGGTGGTCGCATCCTTTACAGGGTTTCCCAATCCATGAGCCATTAGATAGGGGGAGCCCATCTCGCGGATGAATTGAGTATCGAGTTTCCACCCGCCGTGATCCGAAAAGGATTCTGTTTCAATCAACATCCTATCTGCCTTAAGTAGCAAGGTAGGCGTGAGCGCGAGCAGCGAGATGACCAAGAGTTTATTCATTTTAAGAAAGAGGTGGTTCGTAAATAGTTTTGGGTCTAACCGAGGAGGAGTTTAACGACTGCGTCCGTTGTCGATAATATTTTGTAATTCTTCCGTCATGCGTTTGAGAACTTCCGGGTTTTGTTCCGCGACGTTTTTCTTTTCCTGAGCGTCCTTGCTCAAGTCGAATAGGGCGTAGCGTGGGGCAGGAGTATTGGCGAGCTTGTTGGTCACCACGACGTTTCTCTTTCTCTTTGAGTCGTGGCGTTGCAGTTTCCAGTTGCCGACGCGGTAGCCGTAATTGTTTCCTCGACCATTGTCCTGTTGAACGAGATGGGAACGTCCCTTCGCTCCTTTCTTTCCAAGCAAAGCATTCATGACGTCGAGACTGTCGAGGCAGGCGTCCTTGGGGATGGAGACGTTGAGGTGATTGGCCAAGCTAGTCGCGAGGTCGATGGTGCATACCATCTCGTCCGAAACCCCGGGCTTGATGGTTCCCGGCCAGTAGGTGATGAAAGGTGTGCGCGTTCCGCCCTCGAGCACACTGTATTTGCCACCACTGAAGGGTCCAGCGGGTTTGTGGTCTCCCATTTTCTCAAGGGCTTCGTCCTTGTACCCGTCGTCCCCGACGGGTCCGTTGTCCGAGCAGAATACGATCATGGTATCTTTTTCGAGACCCTCCTTTTCGAGATACTTTACAATTTCTCCAACGCACCAGTCGAGTTGGACGATGACGTCCCCACGGTAACTCAACCCAGACTTGTGACGAAAGCGCTCGTGTGGAATGCGTGGAACATGCAAATCATGGGAAGCGAAGAAGAGGAAGAATGGGTTATCCTTGTTTTTCCCAATCCACTCGATCGATTTCTCGACCCACTTGTCGGCCAAATCCTCATCCCGAAAGCGTGCGGCGTGGCCACCGGTGTAGAATCCGATCCGGCTAATCCCATTGTGAATAGTCGAGTTATGCCCGTGGGACCAATCCATTTTCAGGGTATGGCGGTGGGTCACTCCAGTGGGATGGTCGGGGCTTGGCTTTTTCTTTCCTACCCAAAGGGGATCCTTGGGGTCGAGATTGAGCACCCGGTGGTTCTCGACGTAGACCTGTGGAACCCGATCATTGGTTGTGGGGAGTAAAAAGCTGTAATCAAATCCGATCTCACGTGGCCCGGGCTTGAGTTCGTCATTCCATTGAGGACCAACACCAGGGCTTCCCAGTCCTAGGTGCCATTTCCCAACCACTGCGGTTTTATACCCTGCTTGTTTAAGCATATCGGGAAGGGTGTAGGTATCCTCCGGGATGATAAGGGGGGAACTGGGAGGTGCAATCCCGGTGTTCTTTCCACGAAAGGCGTAAGTTCCAGTTAGGAAAGAGTAGCGGGTCGGCGTGCAAGTCGAGGCTGAACAATAGCCGCTAGTGAAACGAATCCCTTTCTTGGCAAGTCGATCAATGTGCGGTGTCTTTAGGTTTTTAGGTTTCGCGCCATAACAACCGACATCACCGTAGCCCAGATCATCAGCCATGATTACAATTATGTTAGGCTTTTTCTCAGCGAAAAGTACAGATGTTAGAGTAAATAGGAGAAGAATAGATGTGGGTTTCATTATGTGGGTATCAAAAATGGTTTAAGCTGGAGATGATTAGGACAAACGTTTCAAACGGGTGACCCGGCCAGTTGCAACCCATTCGGCTATGTAGATATCACCATTGGGGCCAAAACAGGCATCATGAGGATGAACAAACTTACCATCATTCCAGGTTGCTGGTTTGTTGCGCGAGACTTTCTTCCTTTTTACGACGCTCTCAACGTCGTCGCCAAGTCGTGCAACTACTTCATTATTTTCGTTTAAAAGAGTGACTCTGGCATGAAGTTCAGGAACCAGCATGAGATTCTTCCATGTGTCGAGGTTGGCGGGTAATCCGTAACCACGGATGGTTTCCAAATGCTGACCGTCGAGGTTCAAGAATTGTATCGTGTGGTTAGCACGGTCACAGACAGCAACATTGGTCTCACGACCATCTCTACGATCCATCCAAATACCATGCGGTGTGGAAAACTTCCCTTCACCTTTTCCTGGACCGCCAAAGTGAGAAATCCAATTTCCATCTTTGTCGTATCGGTGAATGCAGAAGGAACCGTATCCGTCGGCCAACAAAAAGCCTCCATCGTCGAGAAATGCGAAGTTGGTCGGCATGAAGGCGTCGCGCCCCCAACGTTTAACACGAACCTTGTCCTCGTCCTTGCGGTAGACTCCACTATCCATGGGAGCATACTTCTCCCAAACGGTCTCTCCCTTGAGTGTGAGTTTGGCAAAAGACTTAACATTTTGGTAGGCGCAAACGTAGAGGTACTCAGTGCCATCTTCCTCTCGAACCTCAATACCATGGCCACCTCCCTGGAACTGGTTACCAAAGGCACGAACAAACTTGCCTTTGGAATCGAAGACAAAGATGGAGGGGTGATCCTTGAGATTAGCGCGACCCTCGTGTATGACGTAGAGATGACCAGCCTTGTCCAGAGCTACATTGTGGGTCGTCTGCCAACTGTATCTGGAAGGTAACTGAGCCCAATTATGGTGAACCTCAAACTTATGCTCACCTTCACCTATCACCATCGGAGTGTCTTTTTTAGCAATAACCAATTGCGGCATTGCTATGGCGGCGCTACCAGCAACAGACCGAGTCAGGAAGTTTCGACGAGTTTGTTGAAATTTCATAAATCTTTAAGAGGTAGGGGGGGATTTGAGCTTAGACTTCAAAGAGTTTTAATGCGGATATCCTTGAACCAGACGACCTGACCGTGATTCTGAAAACCTATTCGACCCTTTCGAGGAAAGTCCTTTAAAGCCATTTTGAACTTATTCGTTGAGCCATCAGGATTCTTTCCGGAAGTTGTCCAGTCATCGACATTAACGCTAAAGCACTTGCCGTCGTTGATGTGGAGGGTCACCTCAGGTCCATCACAGACGAGACGGAGAGAATTCCACTGACCTACTGGCTTGGAGTAATCCTTTGTAGCCGCAACTCCATCATAAAACGATCCATTCAGTTTTCGGGGAGGCAATTCTCGCTTTGCATTCTTCTGGAAACCTTCGTTATCCATAAGCTGAATTTCAAAACCTGCCTGAACAGGATTGGACTTGTCCGCACGATAGAAGACTCCAGAGTTTGCTCCTGAGGAAAGCTTGTAGGATAGAGTTAGTTCGAAATCAGAGTAATCAGCTTTGGTCCAAATGTAGCCCATTCCTCTGAGACGCACCTTACCGTTTTTATCCTTTGTCTCCTGCATCCTGCAAACCATTGATCCGTCAGCTTCGATCTCCCATGAATTCTTTGCTAGCTCGAATGCTTTTAGATTCTTTCCATCAAAAAGGACTGATGTATTGGCGCCGAGTGTGGACACAGCTGCAATTGCAATAGGGAGGATTCGTAATTTCATGGATGATTGTAGTGGTAACTGAAGACTTAGAGGTCAATTCCCAAGGTCATTGTTACGAATTTCGGCTAGTTTGTTAGCCATCTTCTGCTGAAACTGAGTAACGATGGGCTGGAAATCCTCTTTCCGGGCGAGATTGGTAAATTGTCCAGGATCTTTCTGAATATCATAAAGTTCGATCCCATTCTGGGCATTCTCTCCGTATTGAATGTAGGACCAATTATCTTCGCGAAGAAGGAAACCTTTACGCATGGGCGCCACACTGAAAGCAGCATCACGGACAACATGGCTAGGATCATCCAGCATCTTTGAAATATCCTTTCCTTGTAGTCGCTCTTGTGCTGGTAAGCCACAAAGCGCAGAGAGAGTAGGATACAGGTCTAGCAGTTCGACTAGTGAGTTGCAGACAGCAGGTTTACGCCCAGGCACAGAAATGATTAGAGGAACTTGAGAGGACTCGTCGAGCAGACTTACCTTAGCCCAGAAATCATGCTCACCAAGATGAAAACCGTGGTCGCTGGTAAAAATCACAATAGTGCGGTCAGCCTGTCCAGAATCTTTCAAGGCCTTCATCACCTTACCCACTTGTGCATCTAGAAAAGCGACCGAGGCGTAATAGCCGCCAACCGCCTTCTTTTGCTTCCGAATATCCATCTTCATGTTGACGCTCGTACAATAGTTGATTCCGGGCTTCGGAATATCATCCCAGTCCCCATCAACTTTTGGTGGAAGTTTCATCTTGGAATACGGAAGGAAGGGCTTGTAGTATTTCTGAGGCGCGACAAAAGGGACATGTGGTCGTACAAAGCCTACACCGAGGAAAAATGGCTTGTCCTGTTTAGCAAACTTGCCGAGCAATTCAGCCGCCTTCAGAGCGGTCTTCCCATCAGAATGCACTTGGTCGCCACCCTCTGCTTCTACGACAACAAATGTATTGCCACCAACTACCGGGCGTTTGCCGTTAGCATTGTTCTGAAGGGTCTCACCATTTCCTGGAGCGCGCCACTCAGGCCCTTTGCTATTGTAACGCTCGTGCCATGAAGCCTCATCGTCAGCGCCATGCCCACCCTGTTCAATGCCACCGGGAACACCCATATGGAAAATTTTGCTCACACGCGCAGAGTGATAGCCATGATTCATAAAGTGCTGGCTCCAAGTAGTTCGGTCTCCAATCTTTGATCGAGGACTCTTGTAGCCAAGAGCCCCAATGGCGTGCGGATAATAACCACTCATGAATGATGCCCTTGAGGGACCGCAATAAGTACCTTGGCAGTATGCACGGGTGAAACGTACTCCCTGCTCAGCGATACGGTCTATATTGGGCGTGTGACAAACCTCATTTCCGTAACAGGATAGCGCGGTTGAAGTAAGATCATCAGATATGATGAACAGCACATTGTAACGATCAGTGCTTGGGTAAGCAGCAAGTCCCCAAAGGGATACAATAAAAATAAAGACTCTATGATTCACCTGAAATGAAATGAGGTAAACGCAGACTATTTGCAAGTTCAGCGCCTAAAGTGATTTCACAAACAAGAACAAACTGTACCCTGTGTGGAGAAATTCAGTCGTTAAAAGTCTTTACCTGGCCAATCTTCCCACCAAGCGTCGAATTGCCTAAGTTGAGCTTCGGCATAAGACTTTTGACTAGTGTTCAATTCGTCACTCTCGTTGAAGTGATACTGGTATTCGTCCTCACCTCGTAGCGTGAGAAGGAACTTGTAATGTAGAACCAAATCTGGGCCTTCATCGAAAGTGGAAAGAACATGGAGTGCATTTTCCAGTTCTCGAGCTAATTTCCGAGCATCGGCATTTCCTTCAGCAGCCATCCTGCAAATCTTGAAATAATGGATTATCTGCTGGGGAATGACGTTGCCGATGCCGGTAATGGTACCCACGGCACCACAGTTGACAACTCCGTGGCACACCTGAGTGTCTACCCCGGCAAGTAGTAGAAGATCCTCACTTCTGCTGGTGATGTGCTCCGCCGCATAACTCAAAGAAGCTGCACCTCCAAATTCTTTAAAACCAACAAGATGAGGAAACTCCTGATGAAGATCAAAAAACAGATCAGCCTTGGTCTCGAAGCCATAGTAGGGGCTGTTGTAGATGATGGAAGGTAGTTCTCCAGCTGCCTCGAGAATACCCGCGAAGTGATTTCTCTGTGCAGCGTGTGAGGTCCCTCTGGAAAGAACACGGGGAATCAGCATCAGTCCCTTTGCACCGACCCGTGCAGCATTAGCAGCATGTGATGCAGCTATTTTTGGATTCTGTGCGCCAGTTCCAACAACCACGGGAATGCCTCCATCGACGAGCATACTGACACCCTCTTGTCGCTGAGCATCTGTCAATAGCGGCCAGTCCCCCATCGAACCACAATAGACAACTGCACTCATTCCTGCCTCCATCAAGGACTCGGCTTTCTGAACTAGGGCATGAAAATTGGGAGTTCCATCCGCCCGACAAGGAGTCATCAGAGCGGGTATAACGCCTTTGTAAAAATTGGTATCCATAAGTATGATCAGTTTTAAAGAACTTGTACAGGTTCACCACCCAAGCGGGCCGACTCAACACATGCCATCATGATTTTTTGGGTCTTCAGGGCAATATCTCCCCAAACAGGATCTGGTGTACCACCAATGACAAGATCACCAAAATTACGGAAGAGATTGGTTTCCTGAGCAGTAGGATGGCTGTCGCTGTACTCTTCAACGGCAATTCGACGCTCGAAACGCTTCATATGGAAGTCGCATACTTCTTGGCTAAATTCTGCATTATTAAGGGTGAAAGCCAACTCATTACCAAAATATGGTAAGACGAAGTCATCCAGCCGTAGATTCCCCTTTGTACCGCTGATAGTAGCTAATTGCTGGTGCTCAGTCAGAAATGAACAGTAGAACCCAGCCGAGATGTCTCCCTCGAATAGAAGTTCACCTGAAAACTCAGTAGGTACTAGACTTGGGCTGTCCTCACGACCACTCGCATTTAGTAAACGACCCGTGACCGCCTTTGGCATTTCATAATTCATGACCCAAAGTGTGAACCGCAAATTGTACCAACCAAGGTCTCCAAGCGCACCCAGAGGCTCTAGATCGCTATTCATACGAATGTCGCCGGTAAGAAACTCCTCAGGCGCACAGAAGCTAAATAGAGTATTTATCCGGCGGATACGGCCAATACTGTCTCCATCTTCGAGAATCTCCCGTATTTTATCCAAACGGCGGCTGTGCATAAACATCACACCATCCATAAATTGGACACCAGCCTCCTTGCAGGCTTCTAGTATCTCCTCCAACTCTGCAACATCTGAACCACAAGGCTTCTCGCAAAGCACATGTTTGCCTGCTTGAGCGGCGCGAATGGCCCACTGCTTGCGCAGTCCAGTAGGCAAGGGAATGTAAAGCGCGTCGATGTCAGGACTTTCAACCATCTCTTCATAGCTGCCAAAAGCTCGAGGTGGTTCAGGGTAGCTTACATGGGACTGGCACTCGTCAATGTATGATTGAGCTCGCTCAATACTCCGACTAGCGACACCGACGAGGGTTCCGTTCCCTGAATTACGGATAGACTGCCAGTTTTTACGAGCAATGCCCGCGCTCCCTAAAATGCCCCAGCGGCATGTGTTGTTACTCATAATGTTAAGGATGATTTAAGTATTTGAGAAAAGGCAATTAGTGACCGCTATTGCAAGCCCTAGGTTGCGGAATAATTGTTTGTAATAGCTTAGTAACTACCATTTCCGAAACCAGCACCATCAGGCTTCACCTGAGCGGATGCAAAGTTGAACAAAAAGAAAGTGGGATGAAGTATGTTTACCAAATCCCTAGTCTATAGCGCAACGACCACATGAGGAAGGGACACCTGAACATGGTGGTAACTCGGCCGAAGAACCACTCTCACTAGAAGCTCCAACTGCCGCAAAAACGGAGAGATTCTTCTCCAAGCGCACGGAACCACAGATTGGACATGGTGTACCTTCCCAATCCATAGAGCGAACAAGGATTTCGCTATCCTTCTTGCAATCAAGGCAGGTGAATTCATAAAACGGCATTCAGAAATTTTTAGCCATCACGCTGAAAACGGCAATCCAAATCCAACTAATGAAAGTCAGATCTATACTCTCTCTATACGCGCTAGTCGTAGCTCTTTTCACTGGCACAGCATCAATGCAAGCAGGCGAATTCGCCAGCAAATGGCATAATGCATTAGACCGGATCTGGGTTGGAGAAGATTTCTGGGCAAATCCCATGGAGGACTGGAGAGTGCGCGATGGTCGTCTCGAATGTATTCGTCGCGGTGGTAATCGTAACGTACACTCACTCATTGCGCAATTAGGTAAAAAAGATGGTAGTTTTGAACTGCGCGTTCGGATGGGTCTGGACGATCCCGGCAAAGGTGGAGGTACCGCGGGTTTCCGTATCGGCATACAGACCGAGTTTGACGACTACCTACACAGAGTCTTCAAAGGTAGCGGTCTCAACGCAGGCATCACCACGTCAGGTGATCTTTTCATAGGCGAACCAGTTCCAAAGCCTACCGGTCGAGGTATTCAGAGAGAACAACTTAATGACCTAGAGCTCATCTTAAACGGACAATACACCACCAAAGGTTACACACTAGAACTAGTGGCTGTAAATCCCGCCAATGGGAAAAATCTAGGTAGTATCAAGCGCACTAATGTACCGTCCAAACAACTTCACGGCAACATCGCTCTCGTGAACAACCACCTTGTTGGCACCAGAGGTCGCCAACAATCCGGAAAGGGATTCCAAGGAAGCAACGCATTATTCTTCTTCCGAGAATTCTCGGGTAAAGGAACAAAGATCGAGGTTAAACCTGAACAAAAGTTCGGCCCCATACTTTTTGCCCAACATACCCTCAGCCGAAACGTACTTAAGCTTACTGCCCAGTTCCCTCCCCTAGGAGCAAAGGCCAATCCCGAAGCGAGGCTCGAAGTTAAACAAGGCAAAAACTGGAATGCAATAGCCACTAGCTTGATCGACAAGAAAGCCCGCACAGCTGGCTTTCGAATATCGGACTGGAATTCCACTCGTGATACTTCCTATCGTATAGCCTATGAGTACAATAACCGCTCAGGCGACTCCCGTAACGTCTACTTCGAAGGTACCATCCGCAAAGAACCTACGGATCGTCCAGTTACTGTTGCAGGCTTCACAGGCCACACCGACCCAGCTTTCCCTAACCGTACACTCGTACGCAACGTGGGCATTCACAACCCCGACATACTCTTCTTCTCCGGAGACCAGTTATACGAAGGCGTAGGCGGCTTTGGAATTCATCGTGAACCCGTCGACTTGGCCATCGTTAACTACCTGCGCAAATGGATGATGCATGGCTGGGCATTTCGAGACCTCATGCGGGACCGCCCCTCCCTCTGTCTACCCGATGACCACGACGTCTACCAAGGAAATATATGGGGAGCAGCAGGTAATCCCGTTGCAGACATGAAGGACCACGCTAAAGGAGGTTACCGAATGCATGCTGATTTCGTGAACGCTGTGGAGCGAACTCAAAACAGCCACCACCCTGATCCCTTCGACCCCACACCAGTCAAGCAGGGCATTGGTGTCTACTATGGGGACATGCTGTACGGTCGCGTCAGTTTTGCCATATTGGAAGACCGTAAGTTCAAAGACGGACCCGATGGTAAGGTCAACACATGGCCCGGTCGCCCAGATCACATCAAGAACGATAAAATCGACATCGCTTCTCTCGATAAGCCCGGCCTATCCTTACTCGGCAAACGCCAGCTTCATTTCCTAAAGGAATGGGGTAAAGACTGGCGCGGAGCCGACCTAAAGGTAGCACTATCACAGACCATTTTCTGTAACCTAGCCAACTACCATGGAGGTAACCAAATGTACCTAGTCGCAGATCTAGACTCCAACGGATGGCCTCAGTCTGGCCGCAACCGAGCTGTACATGCGTTGAGGAAAGCTTATGCCTTGCACTACGCTGGGGATCAGCACCTCGCCTCCATTGTACATCACGGTATCGACAAGCACCGCGACGCTGGATTCAGCTTCTGCGTACCCAGTATCGCAGCAGGCTACCCAAGATCCTGGAGACCTGATGCCGAAGGACAACCAGTGGTCAACCGCCCTAAAAGAAATATCCCCAACACGGGCGACTACGCAGATGGTCTCGGTAACCTAGTGACAGTCCACGCCGTTGGTAACCCTGCCAAGCAAAACCGTAAAGGTGTAGAAAATACGCTCCACGACAAAGCTTCTGGCTACGGCATTCTACGATGCGATCCTAGTAAGCAAAACTACACTCTTGAATGCTGGCGCCTCCAATTTGACGCCGAAAAGCCCCAACCCGAAGATCAGTTCCCCGGATGGCCGCTAACTGTTGGAATTGACGATCAGTATGGACGTGCTCCTGTAGCCCATCTACCGACACTAAAGTTCTCTGGACTCAAAAATCCCGTAGTCCAAGTCATCCACGAAAAGACAGGAGAGACCATCTACACCCGTCGTATCAAAGGCACCAGCTTTAGCCCCAAAGTCTTTGAGAAGAATGCTACCTACACACTAATCGCCGGAGACCCTGACAATGACAATCTCCAGACTCACAAAAACCTAAAACCCAGCAAGGGTCAGTTGAAGCTCAATTTCTGAAAATCATCCCAATTTAAGACTCACCAGCTATAAGAACAAACATCCCTGTCAATTTTAACACAACACCCATGATATCCATCGCACGCACTCTCCCCTGCCTACTCGCAACGCTGGCGCTTATAGCGACACCCCTAGCACAAGCTAAAGTCAGCCCTGCTGACCAAATGCTAGAAGCTGCTCAGAACTTCATTAAGTCCCTCGATGAAAAAGCGAAGGCAGAAGCCTTATTTCCCTTCGATAGTAAGCGTCGTGAAGCGTGGAACTTCCTCCCTGACAAGTTCATTAAGCCTGATGGCAAACGCTACGGACTCACCATCAAGAAGATGACCGTTCAGCAACGCATACTCGCCCAAGCTTTGCTCGCCTCCTCCCTTAGTCACAAAGGCTATCTCCAAGCCTCTACCATCATGACTCTCGAGCAAATCCTTTTCGATATGGAAGGCCGCGACATCCGCCAACCTGACCTCTATTATGTTTGCATCTTTGGTACACCAGCAAAGACCGGCACCTGGGGTTGGCGCTTTGAAGGACATCACCTCTCTCTATCCTTCACCCTAGTCAACAGTCGTGTCTTTTCTGTAACGCCCGCATTTCTAGCCACCAACCCCGCAGAGGTAAAGCAAGGTGCATTCGAGGGTCTCCGGGTGCTCGCAGAAGAAGAAGATTTAGCCCGCCGCCTAGCCAAGTCTCTGAATAACAAGCAAAAGCAGTCAGCGATTCTTTCCGACAAGGCGCCCGACGATATACTCACCAAGTGGGATCCCACCGTCGACCGAAAGACCTTCTTCCCTCCCAAAGGCGTCCAGTACAAAGATCTCAATCCTCGGCAAAAAGGATGGTTGCTCGACATAATCGATGTCTACACCTCCAAGCACAGAAAGGAAATCGTCGAACAAATCGACAACCGCAGCCTCATCAAAGACACAGAATCCATGTACTTTGCCTGGGCTGGAAGCCTCGAACAAGGAAAGGGCCATTATTATCGTGTACAGACCAATGACTGGCTCTTTGAGTACGACAGTACCCAGAACAATGCCAATCATGTGCACTCCGTGTGGCGAGACTTCGATGGTGACTTTGGACGCGATCTGCTTGCTGAGCACTACGACGCGCATCACAAGGAAGCTGGATTTAAACACATATTTGACGGTAAGACCCTCAATGGCTGGACACCCTCCGAAGCCAAGAACTCATTCTACGTGAAAGACGGTTCACTAGTCTCCCACGGCCAACCGCGTAGTCATCTCTTCTACACTGGCGACAAGCAACCTTACACTAATTTCGAGCTACGCGCAGAAGTCCTCATCCACCCTGGCTCCAACGCAGGTATCTATTTCCATACCAAATATCAGGAATCCGGTTGGCCGAAATTTGGCTTTGAAGCTCAGGTCTGCAGTAACGACTACCACGACCCAAAGAAAACTGGTTCTCTATACGGCGTAGTAAATGTAGACAAGGCACCTGTTACCGACGACCAATGGTTCGATTACAGCATACTTGTCAAAGACAACCAGGTTACCATCACCATCAACGACACAGTTACCGTCGACTACAAAGAACCCGCGGGTACAAAGCCCGGTCCTCAGTTCACTCGTAAATTAGACAAGGGTACCTTCGCAATTCAGGCTCACGACCCAAAGAGTATTGTTCAATTTCGCAACATTCGCGTCAAACGGCTCTAAACCGCTAACCCTGTTGGCTTTTAAGCGGACATAACTGTCCGTCCATACCCGCCATGCTCCAAATCTGGAAAACCTCGCTGGCGGAACTGCTCTACTTCTACGAAGAACGGCGCCCTCCCCTGCGCCGCTTCTTCCCGTGGTTGTTCCTCTTCTTTATCGTACTCAACGCAGCATGCTACTGGCTAGCCATGTACACCGCGTATCCTACTTATATGGAAACCCCAGAAGCACGACAGTACCTGCTACTTCAGTTTCCAGTTGGTTTTCTGGGTGCTCTATTTGATAGCATTTCATTCTTCATAACCATCTGGATCATCCGACGCGCACTAGAATGTAAATCAACCGTAGAGTATATTGGTCACCTTTCTCTAGATGCTGTAATCGCGGTGATCGCCACATTTTGGGTCCTCTTCGTTTTCACATGGGGAGGCCAAATTGTCTCAAGTATCGATGCACTGTTTTCAGATAGCGTGCCTGAGACCATCTTAGAGCGCACCAACAAGACCACGATCCGCGTGCAACAAGCTATCGAAAATCCAGCCGGAAATTGGCGTAATATCTACTTTGGTCTCATCATGGGCGTCTCTGCATCCCTTCCTACCGTAACCCACTTTCTGCTCTTTTGCCGAGCATGCCTTAGAGGCTGGATCCAAAAACCTAAAGCAACCTTTTAGCAAATGAGTAATTTCTTAGTTCTGAAGATCAAGGACACTCCCAACAGAGCTCCGAATATCGGGCTAATCCGACCTAGTAACTTCTTTTTAACAACAGAAACTATTTACTAACCTATTGCCGACTTCGTAACATGCTTACGATTGCAAAGCAAAATCCAGTTACTCCAGCAAGCAACGGCAGTGAAGCCAGGGACAGGAAGACCAATTTTGCGACATTAAGTGTCTGGCCCGTATCCCCGACCTGAAAGGCGGGGATGTAGTAGGTCTCATCGACAGGATATACCTGTATTTTTTGATCCTTCTTAATTTGATCAAAGGCTTTCTTGGGAACGTCTCTTGTATAAGGACCGATCGTATCAATTTCTAACTCAACCCAATGGCGATGAACGGTTCGGGTTCGGCGATCCTCCAATCTGATTCCCGTTGTGAAAGTGTTCTTCTCATACCTCTTGCCCAAAACAGTCGCATCGAGTGGTGTAATTTTACCGCTTCCGACAAGTTCCTTTCGAGCTGCCCATTTTTCCTGATCAGCAGATGCGGAATCAAAAAAGTTGATCGTCATGCTTAAAATGAACAATCCAACACCGGCAATCATAAGTGAACCAATCAAGAGAAAGCGCATTGCAAGACGGCGCGCGCCGGCCTTGTACTCTTCCAATCG
>CAJWWL010000026.1 GCA_913048125.1 uncultured Opitutia bacterium
CATTAATAGAGGTGCCAAGACCTTTTTCTTGAGCAGAAGAGCTAAATGCAATTGCGCCTACGCCACCAATTATAGGTGCAGCACATGATTGTAAATTTAAAATAATTATTAAAAAAAGAAATAGGCGCATAAAGTGTCTATTGTGATTTTAACTCAATAATTCTATTGTAAATAGATTTTTTTGGTAATCCAGTTTTATTTGAAATATATAATGCTAATTCTTTAGTTGAAAATTTAGAGTAATCTTTTTTAATTAAATCTAAAATCATTTCATTTGTGTAATGTGATTGATTGTTGTTAGATATAACCAATACGATTTCACCTTTTAATTTTGCTTTTTTGGTTATTTGATCATATACGAAGGATGGGGATCCACTTATAATTTCCTCATTTAACTTAGTTAATTCTCTTAAAACCGAAATTAATGACTCATTATTGAGTTCTATCATTAATTTTAGAGTTTCAATCAATCTATTTGGACTTTCAAACCATAATGAGGTGGATTTTAAATTTAAGGCGTTTTCAAGTTGTTTTTTTCTTTGTATTTTGCTTTTCTCTAAAAATCCTCCAAAAAAAAAGTTATGAGAAGGTAATCCTGATAATACTAATGAAGTAGTAATAGAAGAAGCTCCTGGTATATGCGTAATCTTTATTGAATTTTTTATACATTCTTTTACTAATTTATAACCAGGATCTGATATAAGTGGTGTTCCAGCATCACTTACTAATCCAAATTTAATATTTGAACTTTTAATTTTTTTAATTATTAATTCTCTATGTTTTTGATTACTGTAATCATTGTAGACTTCTAATTTGGAAGGCTTTATGCCGTAATTTTTTAAAAGTTTTCCGGTTATTCTTGTATCTTCACAAAATATGATATCCAAAGATGATAATATTTTTAGAGCTCTTAAAGAAATGTCACCTAAATTGCCTATAGGTGTTGCGATAACATATAAAATATTACTTTCCACTTTAATTTCATTAAATTTTTTTGAAATTTGTTCCACTTTGTATTATCTTTTTATATTAAACTAATTTTCTAATCGTTGTGACATTTATCAATTTTAAAATCTTAATTTATATTTTTGTATTTTTATCTTCCTGCTCATCTCACATTTCAAATGAATTTTCTGATAATAGTACTTCCAAAGAAATTAAAAGCAACGAATTAAAATTTAACAAAAATAAATTAAGGATCTTAAATTAAATGACTTAAGGCATGGGGGGTCGGAGACATTTTCTTTTTGCAGTTCCGTTTCTCTTGTTCTTCTGCCTCTTCTGGTTGATGCCTCTGTGTTGGGGGATTAAAAGTAGTTTTCATTCTAACACACCCATTGATCCATTTAATTTTGACGTGGATCCTGTTTATAAATTTGTGGGGATAGAAAACTATAAATATGTTCTTTCCGACCTAAACTATAGAAAATCTTTAAATAACACAATTAAGTTCACGATAGCTTCAGTTTCTATTATAATACCGTTTGGTTTTATTCTTGCTCACTTAATACGTTGTGCGAATGTAAGGTTACGTCCAGTATTTACCTTCTGCCTTTTACTGCCTGGGTTGACTCCACCTGCCGTTTTAGCCGTGCTTTTTCTTCTTTTTTTCCACGGTGACCAAGGAATGTTGAATAATTTAATTGTTAAACCCTTTGGTTTTGAACCTATCAACTGGACTAAGGACCCTCAGTTTATCCTGTTCGCCCTAGTCTTGCAATCGGTATGGCGCTGGACTGGTTTTATTGCCTTCTTTGTGCTTTGTGGTATGGATGCTCTTCCCAAAGGTTACTCTGAGGCGGCACGAGTGGAGGGAGTGGGGCAATGGAGGTTCCTGTTTTTCGTTACTTTGCCACTGGTTCGCCATATTTTGATCTTCGCTTGCATCTTTTTGTTAGTTGATGCCTTTTCTATGTTTTCCGGAGCCTACAGTTTACTTGGAGGTTCCGGTGGGACTGATAATGCGGGATTATTACTTGTTACCCACGTATACCATACCGCATTTGGTAAGGGTAACTTTGCCGATGCCGCAGCTATTAGCCTTAGTGTTGCGCCTGTACTTATGCTCTTAATCTTTGTTGCTGTTTTTCGGCCGGGTAAACGTGATTTAATGATTTGATGAAAAACTATCGGAATTCATATCAAGGATGGTTCGTTTATCTGGTCCTTCTTTTTGTCCTTTTTTGGTTTTCATATCCTTACTTATGGATGCTTCTTTCCACAGCTAAGACAAATCAAGAAATATACCAACCCACTAGGCTTTTTCCTGAACGCCTAGAATTATCCTCTTTCTATATCCTTTTCACAGAAGAAAATATTCCTTTCGTGAAGGCGTTCCTGAGTTCCTTTCTTATCGCTCTCGTGCAAGCTGTACTATCCGTTGTTATAACTGCGCTAGCAGCATATTCTGTGACTCAAAAAAAATCTTTTTATAACGTACTTCTGATTCTTCTTTCCATTGCAGTTATTGTTCTCCCCAGGCAGATGATTTCAATCTCGATATTTGAGTGGATTAATACACTCGGATTACATGGTGGATATTTCGCAGTAATTCTTCCCGGAACCGTAAGTGGAATTGGTATTTTATTTTTTATTCAGATTTTTAAAAAAATACCGCGGGAATATATTGAGATAACTCGTATTGAAGGTGCTTCAGGAATACGATCATTTATAACGATCACAAAAATGATTATCCCGGCTCTTCTTACCTACGGAATTTTGCACTTCATCTTAGCTTGGAATGAGCATCTTTTACCACTCCTTTTGCTGGATGAACAAAATCGTACTTTGCCGCTAATCCTGACCATGTTAAATGATCCCAGTCAGCGCATTCCACAATCTGTTGTAATGGCAGCCTCTGTATTTACTGTTTTTCCAGTCTTTATATTATTTGCCTTAATGTATAGGCAGTTTAGGTCCGCCATGAGTGATGTTCTAATCCACTAGATTGTTTAAATATACAACAACATCTTTGAAGTCCGAATCCTTCCAATTCTTTACTGATTCTGCCATGATACGGCCATATATGTCATCAGGGTGGCTCCCTCTGAGACCCGCCTTGTACTTGCGCAGTTGATCTAGTAGAAACCAATCTTCCTGAGTCCTTAGGCTAGGTGACTTTTTGATTTTAATACCTCTGGCATCGAGCCCATGACATACTGCGCATTTTTGGTAGAGCAATCTGCCATTATTTTGATCCCCTTTTATGGTCGTCAGATGTTTCCTTTTTGGTAGATTTTGAACGTAGTTAGATACGGTCTTCATCTCATCAAGATTCTCTAATCTTTCCATGGACGCTCCCATAAGATGTTCAGCCCTATTATTGGGATTTTTGCCACGAATTCCTTTTTTGAATTTTTCTAACTGCTCTAGAACATACCACGACTCCATTCCGTCTAAAATAGGACCTCTCTGCATTTCCTGTAGACTGTGGCAAAGCATACAAGATTGGTACAAAACTTTGCCGCTCCGATAACCAATTCTACCGGTTCCGTTATCTACACCTTTATTCGGTTTTTGGACGCATCCATAGGCGAGCACAATGCACAACATTCCTATTACTCCAAAGGCTGTTACTGTATTTCTTTTTCTCAAAACATTAGGTTTTTGTTCCTAAATTCCAAAATCATCTGGTATTTCCTCTTGCTGCACTCTCCTTTTGGTTCTAACCCACAATTATATGTCTAAAGTTTCACTCCGAAATTTATGCAAGACCTATGCCAAGGACGTCCCTGCAGTCAAGGGGTTGAGTTTGGATATATATGACGGTGAGTTTATGGTTCTAGTAGGACCCTCGGGGTGTGGTAAGACTACTACACTCAGGATGATAGCTGGGTTGGAATCTGTAACTGATGGTGTTATACATATCGGTGATCGCAGCGTAAGGGATGTCTCACCTGGTGACCGGAATGTAAGCATGGTTTTTCAAAATTATGCCCTTTTTCCGCACATGACCGTTTTACAAAACCTTTCATTTGGACTCAAGGCACGTAAGGAGGCCAAAACAACGATCCGCAGCAAAATTGATACAACTGCGGATAAACTTGGTCTTAAGGAGTTGTTAAAAAGACGACCTGGTGAATTATCCGGTGGTCAACGTCAACGGGTTGCATTAGGTCGAGCCATGGTTCGCGAGCCAGATGTGTTTCTTCTGGATGAACCCTTAAGCAATCTTGATGCTAAGATGCGTATAACAATGCGTCGTGAGATTGCTCTTCTACAACGTGAACTGAATGCAACCATGATCTACGTTACGCACGATCAATCCGAGGCTATGACACTTGGCGATCGTGTCTGTATTATGAATGAGGGCTGTATTCAGCAGGTTGGTCCACCGATTGAGGTCTACAATCAACCTGCAAATTCTTTCGTCGCCAGTTTTCTTGGTAATCCACCCATGAATTTATTAGACGGCATTCCCAATACTTCTCCCGATCAATTACTAGGAGTCAGGCCCGAGAAATTAAAGATTGGGCGCGCAAAGGAATCCACAGATCTAGAATTAGAGGGCATTCTTGACATGGTTGAAGAAACCGGTGATTCACGGGTTTTGCACTTAAAGACCTCATATGGTGTCGTAACTGTTCGCGTGCATGAGGGTCAATTTAGCTCGGGCATGCAATTAACCTGTCATGCCGCAAATACCGACCTCTATCATTTTCCTAAAACATGAAAGCTCTTACCCTTACTGAATACAATCATTTCGAATACGGCGATGCGCCTTCTCCTGAAGTAGCAGCAGGCGAGGTTCTCATTCGTGTACAAGCATGTGGGATATGTGGCAGCGATGTGCATGGAATGGATGGTTCCAGTGGGCGCCGTATCCCTCCTATTATCATGGGGCATGAGGCATCTGGTGTCATTGAATCTGTCGGAGAGGGTGTGGATGATTGGTCCTGCGGTGATCGAGTTACCTTCGATTCAACCGTATTTTGCGGAAAGTGTGAGAATTGTAAATCAGGTCAGGTCAACTTGTGCGAATACCGTCAAGTCCTAGGCGTATCTTGTGGAGATTACCGGCGCCACGGGGCTTATGCAGAACTGGTTACCGTTCCAGCTCATATACTCTATCGAGTCCCGGATAGTATGAGTTTTGAAGAAGCCGCCTTTGCCGAACCTATTTCAGTAGCTCTACATGCAGTCAATCGTGTACCTGTTCGCGAAGGAGATACTGGTGTTGTTATCGGTGCGGGTCTGATTGGATTGTTGGTTGTACAAGCCCTCAAACGGGCAGGGTGTAAGCGGGTTATTGCTGCCGATCTTGTGCAGTCTCGTCTTGACCTTGCACGTGAGCTTGGAGCTACCGATACCTTTATCTCCAACGAGGTGGACGTACCTACTGAAGTTGCAGCCCTTACAAATGGCAAGGGTGCCGATGTTGCAATGGAGGTTGTAGGTCTCGGTGCAACGCTTGGTATCGCCATCGACAGCGTTCGAAATGGGGGTTCTGTGGGGTGTGTTGGTAATATTGAACCGCTCAGCCAATTTTCCTTACAGAAAGTGGTCACTCGCGAACTTACACTTTACGGCAGTTGCGCCTCAGCTGGAGAGTATGCAGAAGCTATGGAAGGCTTGGCCGATGGTTCCATTCGGGTGAAACCACTCATCAGTGCAGTCGCTAACTTGTCTGAAGGTGCAAGTTGGTTCCAGCGCCTTCAAGGCGGTGAGGATTTGTTCAAGGTCATCCTCAGACCGGACTCTGCAACATAAACCTTTCCGAATTTTCCCTTTGCCTTACCTGTGGGTTTGTATTGATCTACAACCGATCTGAACCTGTTGAACCCGAACCCATCTCCCCATGTTTGTTCTTGCTGCTTCTGACGCTGCCCAGGCTATCTCTTATTGGCCTCTAGGCATATTGGCCATCTGCGTGGTCTTTATTGTAGTCTCCATCGTCAAATTTCGGATTCATCCATTTCTTGCATTAATTCTAGCTGCTTTTTTAGCTGGAATTCTTACAGGAGACCTTCCCAATCCAACCACGGAAAATAAGGGTCTTTTCCACTCAAGAGTAGCGCTAGATCATTCTGATATAGAGGGCAACAACCTAACTAAGGCTGTTTCATGGTCTCTAATGGGCTTTGGCAACACTGCTGGTGGTATCGGCCTTGTGGTGGCATTAGCCGCAATTATTGGCACCTGTATGATGGGGAGTGGAGCAGCTGACCGTATTGTAAGAGCATTACTTAATGCATTTGGTGAGCAAAGGGCAGGAATCGTACTTTTGTTGAGTGGCTTTCTACTTTCGATCCCGGTTTTCTTCGATACAGTTTTCTTTCTACTTATCCCGCTGGCACGTGCGTTAAGTCTTAGGACAGGTAAAAGTTACACTCTATACGTTATCGCGATGGCTGGTGCAGGTGCCATCACTCACTCCATGGTTCCGCCGACTCCAGGACCCTTGATGATCGCAGACGGTCTAAAGCTGGACCTCGGGGTTGCCATGATGGCAGGTATGGTAGCGAGTATTCTACCTGCTTGGCTGGTTCTCACTTTGGCTAAGAGATTTGACAAGAAACTCAACATCCCGATGCGCGATACGCCTGGGACTGCAAGCGATGAGTTGAAGTCTATCGTTGATAAGAAAGACCATGAGCTTCCCGGTCTTTTTGTTTCCTCGATTCCTGTGGCATTTCCAGTGGTAGTCATCTCACTGGTATCGATCCTTAAGCTACTTGGCAAAAGCCCGGGCGATCTTCTCGGTTTTATCGGCTCGCCAAATATTGCTATGCTTATCGCTGCAGGGTTTGCCATCCTGACCTTCGCGCAGCAACTCGTTCGCAATGACAACTCCTTGCGTGGAAACCTTTCTAAGACTCTCAGCGAGAAGCTTGAGGCACCTTTATTGACGGCTGGAGTCATTATACTCATCACAGGAGCTGGTGGCGCCTTTGGCGGTATGATCCGGTTGGCCGGAGTGGGGGAGACCATTGAGGCTTTAGCGAACGAGTTTAATATTTCTTATGTATTACTGGCTTGGTTGGCTACGGCCGTGGTACGCATCGCTCAGGGATCGGCGACTGTGGCTATGATCACTGGAGTGGGTCTTATGTCAGCAGTCATCGGTGACGGGAGTGGTCTAGATTACCATCCTCTGTACATCTTCTTGGCCATAGGATTTGGCTCCATTACACTTTCATGGATGAACGATAGTGGATTCTGGGTCGTACAACGCCTGAGCGGATTCACTGAGAAAGAGACCCTGCGCACATGGAGTGTACTGCTGACTGCTATCGCTGTACTGGGATTGGCGCAGACACTTCTTTTTTCAAAGATCCTGCCCTTGAAAGGGGAAACTATAGAGGGCAAGGAGAAGGCTTCCTTGGTGATCCATCAACCTTGAGTCTGCTCGTCTCCATACATTAGGCAAAGTCTAGCCTTTTGATTTCATAGACTATGTTGAAGCGGGTCATAGGCACTGCAACCAATCTATTTCCGCTCTGGTCGGTATTAACGGCGGTCTTGGCTCTTTCTTGGCCGGCTTCATTCATGTGGTTTGGCAAGGAGGCGATCACCTGGGGATTGGGGATTATCATGCTGGGGATGGGTCTTACACTGACATGGGCTGACTTTGGTCGTATCTTTCAGCGTCCCGGTTCTGTCTTCGCTGGCGTGAGTCTACAGTTCCTTGTAATGCCTTCCCTTGGTTGGGGAATTGGCCAACTGTTAGGGCTTAGTCCGGAGATGGCAGCGGGTTTGGTGCTGGTTTCCTGTTGTCCGGGAGGAACCGCCTCTAATGTCGTGGCATACCTAGCTCGGGCGAATGTAGCACTTTCTGTCACAATGACAGCTTTCGCTACGCTTCTTGCCGTGGTGGCAACTCCTTATCTAACTGCTTTTCTTGCCGGTAAAATGGTACCTGTTGATGCGTGGGCCTTGCTGAAGTCTACTTTTACAGTGGTCATTCTTCCAGTTGTTTCTGGAGCATTCATCAACCAATTCTTCCGAAAACAAGCAGAGAAGGTATCGTCGGTGTTTCCTCTGGTTTCGGTGGTTTTTATTATTCTTATCGTCGGTTTTATTCTAGCCGTTAAGCGGGACAGTATCCTTGAAAACTGGCGAGTTATACTTACCTCTGTTGTACTCCTTCATGCCGGAGGTTTCATTCTCGGCTATTGCCTTGCTCGCGTATTGGGCCTTCCAGAAGATGCACGTAGAACTGTTTCGATCGAGGTGGGAATGCAGAATTCCGGTCTAGGGGCAAAGCTGGCCTCAACCCACTTTGCTCCAATGGTAGCGGTTCCATCAGCAGTCAGTGCTGTGGTACATTGTATTTTTGGCAGTATCTTGGCTGCCTACTGGCGCTCAAAGGCTGTTGAAAAGAAATAATTTATAAAATCTTGTCAGGAATTAGCGTTTTCTGCGTCTGATTGTTGTACGGTAAATATGGCTATTGAGGATAACATCATTTTAAAAGCCCTGCTTCGGGAACGTGTCCGTTTGTCAGCAGGGATCTGGGCGGTTGTCCGCGAGACCCATGCTACGGAGGAGATTTACCAAGATGTTATAGTCAAAGCCCTCGCGAACCGATCAAAAATCAACGATGAGAAACATCTTTTGGCTTGGGCTCGACGTACAGGACGCAATCTTGCCATTGATCATTTACGTCGCCACCGTGATAGATGTGTTGTGCTGGAGGAGTCTACTCTAGATCTACTTCAGGAAGGATTGCGCGAACGTGAGTCTGATGAGCTAGATAACCGTCTCGATGCATTGCATTTGTGCCTAGATAAGCTACCAGGACGAACACGAGAAGTTCTGGACCTGCGCTATGGGAAAGGTCTCAAGGGCACCAAAGTTGCTGAGATGATGAACAGGACAGTAGATGCCATCTACCAAGTGCTTTCACGTGCTCACCACAGTTTGAAAGGCTGCATCGAAAATCAGTTGGCTAACCTAGGTACTCGGTCGACTTCCGATTCTCAAGGCGAGGGGGCAAAGTAGAATGAACAAGTCCGAAGAATTAGATTTTCTTGAACTGGTGGTGCGCTACCAAGATCACTCACTAGATGAAGTGGGTGTTGCGCGTTTGGAAAGCAAGTTGCAATCAAATGAGCGTGCTCGAGAGATATTTCATGACACGGTTTTGCATGCACTTAAGGTCTATGAACTTGATAAGGGAGGGTATGGTGACTTTACCTGTGCCACCCCGGTCTCGGGTGGTCATGCCACAGGTAAGATTATTGGATTTCCTTTACAGGCTTGGGCGACCGCAGCTGCAGTGGTTCTTTTAGCAGGGTTAGTATTTCTCTGGAATTCCACTCGGTCCCCATCTATTCAACCTCTTGAATCTGTGCGTGTTGCGGAGTTTTCAGGCCAAGTCCTATATACCGCACCGGGTGAGTTACAGCGACCTTTGACGGCGGGCTTGAATTTGCCTGTGGGCACAAAGATTTCAGCAGGCGCATCTGATAGCCGCGCCGCCCTGTTCTATGCTGATGGGACTCGCTTGCTGCTAGGCCCTGAATCCACTGTTATCCTGAATCAGGACTCAGGGAAGCAAGTACGGCTCAATAAGGGTGTTCTCACTTCCAGAATCGCACCTCAGCCTGATGGGAGACCGATGCAATTCCAGATTGGGGATGTCTCTATTGAGGTACTTGGTACCAGCGTGACTCTTGCTCGGACCGATGCCTCCTCCCCAATTCTTGTTCACGAGGGTCGTGTCAGGGTTACCAATTCACTAGAGGGTATCTCGCAGGAGGTATTTGCTGGTCAGCAGATAAAGGATTTGTCCGGCGGTGAACTTCTTGTGGAGAATATTCCTGCGTCACCAAAGGAGTACGTTCAAGACTTCTCCTCGTATCCTGCTGAGTGGAATGATGGATGGCATGAGTCCAGCGCGACCCTGCATTTAATTCCACAGGATTATAATCTTCCAGAAGCCAATGGAAATCCTGTTAATAAACCAATTGTCTTGGTCATGGAAAATGGGATGAAATTACGCCATGAATTCCTACGGGAGGAACCGGCTGGTTTCTATGTGCGAGATGCTCTTAGTGGTCGATCAATTTTCCTTCCCAAGAGTCGTATAGATCAACACAGCATATACGGCGAATGGACGGATCGGAACGGACTTTTCTCAGAATCGAAATTTGCCGCCAGAAACCCAGAATCAGAGGCTTTTCTTGATCTGGACTCGGATGGCCTGGATGATCGCCGTCAAACGGGTCCGGGAGAGTCCTCTTTTGTACAAGACTCAAGCGGGATTGTAAGGGATGCAAAAGGAACTGGGTTCGTGTTCACAAATGAAGGATGGCAAATCTGGGATGAATCCTATTCGGCAGAGGTCATGGATGCTCGCAAACACGGACGCGATGGATGGTCGAATATTGAGGCTGGTTCCAAGATACAATTCCGGTGTTATTCCGAATTGGGAGGGTTACTTCGATTGGACGCTAAAATTATGGATATGGACAAGCTTGAGATTCACTTGGTACAAAGGGAATTTCCATTGACGAAAAATTCGGATTGGCAGACTTTAGTCTCTGATTTCGGTCAGCATAAGGGCAAGCTTATCGCGCTTAGGTTGTCTACCTCACAATCTGGGTGTATAATTGACGATGTGCAAATTGGAACGCCTTTATAGAAAATTTGTAAATTCCCCTCTTACTCCCGGATGCCTATCAGGCGCCCGGGTTTTATTTTTTCTATGGTATTTTCATCGGTCTCTCCTTTGCGCTGTAGAGTTTGTCGATAAGGATCTTGAAACTCAAGTAAGAGCACTTGTTCCTGGGAACTCAGGGGGAGAGCTTTCTGTTTATGAAGTTTCATCGATAACTCGCTTAGAGGCTTACTCTGCCTCCATCTCAAGTCTTGTTGGCATGGAATACATGACAGGTCTCACTTATGCCAACCTCAGTGCGAATAAATCGATACAGGATCTTACCCCATTGACAGGACTTACCCAACTGGAAGAACTCCGTTTAGCAGACAATGCGATTGTTGACCTATCTCCTTTGGCCAATCTTTTGAATCTAAGAATACTGCGACTTTACGATAACCTCATTACTGATTTTTCTCCTTTAAAAAATCTAGTTAATCTTGAGGAGTTGTGGCTTTGGGGAAATCAAGTCAGTGATATCTCAACATCAAAGTACTTTCCTGACCTGACAACCTATTATCTTTACGGAAACCAGCAATGGAAAAAACTCGATTGGTTCGGATTCTTTTACGACGGAGAGGCTTCTGATTATGACACCTACGGACCTCACTGGATCTATCATGCTGTTCATGGATGGCTTTATTGGCAACTACCAGATGATCCGTATAGTTTTACCAGCTTTTGGGTTTGGTCTTCTGATCTAGGATGGAGTTGGTTTTCTGAGTCAACCTACCCCTTTGTTTGGAGTATATCCCGAGGAGATTGGTTATGGTACCAAGAGGGGACTTTATCACCAAGGCTTTTTTATAATTTTGGAACGAAGTCTTGGGAGCAGTTATAGCCATGTGACTATTCCTTGATTTCAAATAGCTTTCCATCGATAACAACCTTACATCGATTGCCTACTGAGAGCCATTTCTGGGCTTCAGCGTGAAGTTTTAGCAACCTAAAGTATGCCTCAGAGCCAAATGTAATCTTGGTAGGGTCGACATTCACAAGCTGTTGGACATCGGAATCGATCCAGACCCCGTTGTTCAGGTAGAAGGTTTTGCCTGCAATATGGCAGACTTTGGGCTGACTATCAGTTCCAAACGAGCCTTCAATCGCTGAGTTGTTCGAGAGTGCAAGCCCTTGTGATATCTGCTGTGATTTGCCTCTGGGACTTACGCTAGTAAAGGGTGCTGGAGATGCGGCAGCAATTTGTTTGCTTTGCTTCAGGGCACCAATGCTAAAGGCGTCCGCAACGGCATCAAAGCCATTTTTACTTTCAGAGAAAGACTCGAAACGTTGTGCGAGAAATTTTCTTTCACTAGATCTCCGACCTGAAGGATTAAAGCTCAGACCTCCAGGAAGTCCTCGGCGTTCTTCATCTTCGACGATCAGATAACTAGTGTAGGGGGTGACGATACCATGCTTTCGGGCGAGGACGACAACTTCCTCTCGAAGCTCCTTGCTGTCCCCGTGGAGGCGTATCTCATCGAGGAGATAGCCCACTCTTCGAGTTGCCCATAGTCGAGGAATAAATCCGTTGGATTTGCTGACTTTAGGAAAGGTTTTCTCAAAGGGGAATGTTACTTGTTTATCTCCAAGATTACCTTGAAGAAAGAGTGTGCCTTGTGGTTTCTCGGCGCGGTAGCGACCTAGAATCGTGAGCTGACCTCCATGAAAGAGGTCTGGCAGAGGCTTTGGATAGGTCTTGGTAAAGCGGACGCCCCCTTCGGTTTTGAGCTTAAGTCCGGCCAAGGCAGGTTCGGATATCTTTTGGTAGAATGTTGAAACCTTGTGCTCAAGGTCTTCCCCTGGAAATACGTACTCGGTGAAAGTACCGGCTTTTTCAGCAATCTTGTCGAGGAGATGGGTATTGACGTCTGTGCCTACACCAAAGTTGAAGATGCGAGGTTTATGGTTATTGGTCTTACCAAGTCGACTGGTGACGGTATTCAATATAGAATCTTCATTGGTCTCTCCAATGGTCGGCCGACCGTCAGTAAGGAAGAGCACCTGAGTTAGGCGTTGACCTTCCTTTTTCTGATCTTGGACAGTTTCAAGGGCGGTGCGAAGTGCTTCGTCGATAGCGGTCCCGCCTGCTGCACGGATGTTTTCGATGAAGTTGACTGCCCTCTTACGGTTCTTGTCGCTTGCGGGTTGGAGTCTATCGAACAGAGGTTCGGCCTCGGTGGAAAACCTAATGATTTCAAAGCGGTCATTATCGTGGAGGCTTTCAATGCAGAATTTTATAGCCTTGCGAGCTTGGTCAATCTTGTCACCGCGCATGGAACCGGAAGTGTCGAGGACGAAAAGTACGTCTTTGGGGAGTGGCTTTATGTCTTTTTCCCATGCTTGTGGGCTAAGTAGGAGCAGATAGTGGCCTTCATCTTGGTTAGGTAGCTTGTGGGTCAATAGTTGTATGTCGCTTGGAGCACCATCTTGTCCTTTGATGGCGTAGAACATTTCGAAGTCGCCTTCGGACTGGAGGTCATTGGTTTCTAGACCTAGCGTGGCGGTGCTCTTCCCTTTACGTTTTATTTCTGGATTGTGAGTAGGGGAGTAGACTGTGCCGAGTTGGAGTTTTTTGCCTGATTTGACCTCGATCTTGAGCGAGAAGTTCTGGATAGGGCGTTTGGAAAACTTGCGGGTACTCAACGGGCAAGTGTATCGCACAAGGTTTCCATCACGGGGCAGGAGTTGGGTGTACTTGAGGCGAATTTCTTTCTCCTTACGAGGCTCGATAGGGAAGATTCGGACTTTAAATAGTCTTTGTCCGACGTATTCAAACAAGGCGGGATCTCTAGCCTTGCGGACGATGTCTTCATAGATTTTCCGAGCAGTCTTTGCATCAAGAAGCTCGGCTGGTGTAAGGACTCCGTTGACTTCCATTTTGAATTCTTCAACAGCGGCATCCTTAGGGAGCGGAAAAAGGAATGTTCCTTCGAGGCGGCGATTCGAGGGGTTGAAGAAGACCTGTTTGAACTCGGTAGTAGCTTTTTGACCTTCAATTTCAGATAAGACCTGTAGGCTGCGAACTTCTAGCGGGAGAAATTGCCGGATGGGTCGATCTGGAATGCTGATTGGAGGTTGTGGGCGTGGAAGTGGTATCGGTTGATGAGGTTCAATAATTATTATCCCGTGTCCCTGACAGAAGAGCGGTGTGAATAATGCAGCTAGAAATTGTAGGATTTGAAGATTTTTCATTACGGGTAGATTTTTTAGCGTGTTAGATTGAAGACACGCTGGATCAAAATTTCTTAGAAAAATTTTATTCAGAACATGCTACCATTTTTGAAATCATCGATTCGTTCCAAAGCTTGAAGCATATCAAGTATCGCTGAGATTTTATAATCTAATTTCGGCTCATAACAAAGGTCTTCCACATGAAATTCATTGCTCGAGGATATTTGATAGCCAAGATCATTAAAAGCATTGCCACCGCTGTTACTTAAGTCCGAGCTCTTAATTCCAAGTTATTGTCTGCGAAAATGCTAACATGGTTGGTGAGCTTCATCGCAAGCTTTAAGGTCAATTCTATAAGATTGGGGAAGAGGAATTAATTTGGTTTCAAAGGTTACGCAATTCTAAGCATAAATAATTCATTCCTTCTGCTTGTAATCAGGTCTTGCGGCATGGAGATGGTTAATCAATGTGTTACATCTTAAATGAGCACACCCATTCTAGACCTTAGGAGTCCTCCCATCGATCAAGTCGGTGTAGAGGAGCGTGCTGCCAAGTTTCGAACTCGAAGCATCAAAAAAGACTCTAAGATGCAGGCGTTACGTATGGCGCTGGGACTTATCGACCTCACGACGCTTGAGGGACGGGATACGGCAGGGAAAGTGCGACAAATGTGTTATAAGGCAGCGCACCTGCACGAAGAACTTCCCGGTCTTCCCCACGTTGCTGCCGTCTGTGTATACCCAGCGATGGTGCCCGTGGCTCGAAAGGAAGTAGAAGGTACAGGCATATATGTCGCATCTGTTGCGACAGCATTTCCCAGCGGCCAAAGTGATCGGCAGCTCAAGCTCCAAGAAACCCGCATTGCCGTGGATAATGGGGCGGATGAAATCGATATGGTAATTTCTCGAGGTGCATTTCTTCGAGGTGAGTACTCGTTCGTTCACGATGAGATTGCTGCGGTAAAAGACGCATGCCAGGGACGCACTCTAAAGGTGATCCTCGAAACTGGTGAACTCTGTACTCTGGATAATGTGAGACTTGCTAGTGATCTTGCTATCCTTGCCGGTGCAGACTTTATTAAGACTTCAACAGGAAAGGTCAGCCCAGCAGCTACTATGCCTGTCACCCTTGTAATGCTTCAAGCCATTAAAGACCATTTTCTGGCTACAGGGAAAAAGGTTGGTATGAAACCCGCCGGCGGAATATCCGATGCCAAGACTGCGATTCAATATCTAGTTATGCTACAAGAAACACTTGGGTCCGACTGGCTTAATCGTAATTTATTCCGTTTTGGAGCCAGTAGCCTAGCCAATAGTCTTCTACTTCAAATCCGAAAGCAAACAACGGGCTACTACCAGTCACCTGACTATTTTTCTATAGGTTAAGCACTTAGCTTTGACGATTTTAAAAATAAAATAGCTAACATTAATTAATATGCCTACCGATAGTTCATGGGTCTACGCACCAGCTCCGGAAGACTCTAGTCACGTAGAGATTAAGAAACACTATCAACTTTTCATTGATGGAAAGTTTCGGGACGCTGCTGACGGGCGTACCTTTGATACTCAAAACCCTGCTAATGAGGCACATCTGTCTGAAGTGGCCTTTTCTGGTGAGGCTGATGTGGATACTGCCGTAAAAGCTGCACGTCGCGCCTATAACGAGGTTTGGTGTCCGATGCGTCCCGCTGACCGCGGTAAGTACCTTTATCGAATCGCCAGGATTTTGCAGGAGCGTTCCCGTGAGTTTGCCGTGACTGAATCACTTGACGGCGGTAAGCCGATAAAGGAGTCGCGTGACATAGACATCCCTTTGGCAGCCGCCCACTTCTTTTATTACGCTGGCTGGGCGGACAAGCTTGATTACGCATTCCCTGGACGTTCTCCATCCTCTTTAGGAGTTGCTGGTCAGATCATTCCCTGGAACTTCCCATTACTGATGGCAGCATGGAAGATTGCACCTGCTCTCGCCTGTGGGAATACGGTCGTACTAAAACCTGCAGAGACGACCCCTCTAACTGCAATGAAATTAGCTGAAGTTTTTCAGGAGGCAGGTTTGCCCGCAGGAGTGGTTAACATTCTTCCCGGTGATGGTTCAACCGGTGCCGCTCTCGTTCAGCATCCAGATATCGATAAGATTGCTTTCACCGGTTCCACTGAGGTAGGGAAGCGCATCCAGCAGGCCATTGCAGGCACGGCCAAGAAGGCCACTCTCGAACTTGGGGGTAAGGCCGCAAATATAATTCTGGATGATGCTCCCCTGCATCAGGCGGTTGAAGGTATCATTAACGGCATTTTCTTTAATCAGGGGCATGTCTGTTGTGCTGGTTCCAGACTTCTTGTGCAGGAGGGAGTATACGATAGTGTTGTCACTCTCCTGAAGGACCGCATGGAAACATTACGTGTGGGTGATCCTCTTGATAAGAACACCGACATTGGTGCCATTAACTCTAAAGCCCAGCAAGATATCATTCAGGGGTACCTAGAGCTTGGTGAGAAGGAAGGCGCTGAGATCCATCAACCTAACTGCACACTTCCTTCGAAGGGCTACTGGTGTCTACCAACGCTTTTCCTTAACGCCACCCAGAGCCATCGTATTGTACAAGAAGAGATTTTTGGTCCGGTTCTAGCAGTTCAGACATTCCGTACTCCTGACGAAGCCATTGAGATGGCGAATAACACACCCTATGGGCTCTCCGCCGGGGTATGGACAGACAAGGGATCACGTATTTTCAACTTCACCAAGCGTTTGCGCGCGGGTGTTGTATGGGCCAATACCTACAATCAGTTTGATCCTTCCTCCCCATTTGGAGGTTTCAAGGAAAGCGGTTTTGGTCGCGAAGGTGGTCTACACGGGCTGGAACCCTATCTCAGATTGGATTGAACTGTTTTTCTGGATACCTCTTGCGTTATTTACCCTGCCTAAGGGTAGATTTTGGAGAAAAATTATGGTCGCATTGCTGGTCTCTTCCAGTCGACTGACTCATATCCCTTTTCTTTCTCTGGTTTGTTTACAGTAACTAACTCTGTATTGGGTTCAAAAAGTGGCCAGTCATCGGTGCGGAAAGGTGAGGCTGGAAAGCCTTCCTGATTGTACAGTAAATTGCGCTGAGATGGGTTCATCCCCCACGCATAACGTACAGCTACCGGCTTGCTCACCTCGGTAGCCGAAACAATTACGGAGTCACCCTTAATTTTTGCCTTGGCCCAGTACCACTGTCTTGTTTGAGCGGCTATTGCAAAAGAATTCAAATCTCCTGGTCTACCAGTCATCAGACCCTTTCCAGTTTCTGAAAACTTCAGAACTATTTGATTCCCTTTTATCGTTTGTCTCTCGAATACTGGACCCTTGGCTGGAATTTTATGGCCATAAGTTTGCTTCAGGGCGAGGTATGCGTGACGTAGACCGATTGGTTTCTTATTTTTCGGATGCAATTCAATCGCATCGCCAGTGTCGATCGTCACAGCCATTGCCGTGTTGGAAGCCAGTCTATCCACTCTTAGCATGGATTCACGGTTGGCTGCCCAACTGGCTTCCAAACCCTCAACCGGCTTAGTTTGCGGAGGGTTCCAGCTGGGTAATTGAGTGAATTGAAATGGAAAATCTTTTGCCACATGACCTCCAGACATCTTATGCCAGGAGGCGCGGTAGTGTGTGATAAGCTTGGTCAGTTGCTTTTGGTAATGTACTGCTTGTGGTACGTCCTTTGAATTCCGTTCACCTTGATACCAAATCATGCCACGAATTCCGTAGGGCCGGATTGGGTGAATCATTGCATTGTAGATATTAGCCGGATATTGATGTCCCAATGTTCCGGGACGAGTAATGATTGGAGGAGCCAAAGGTCGAAAGGCATTCTTCATGGTTTCTCCAGCGTCTACTTTTGAGTTGTACTCTGAAAGTTCCTGATGGAACGCCTTGATAGCTTTATCGACAGACTCTCCCTGATTACGACTACGGCGTTCAGCGAAATCTATAATGCTTTGACGATTTGACTTTGTACGAATATCGTCCTTTTGGATTCCCCAAGGCATCCAGCCTTCTATGGGTGTACCTGCGTAGGCACGTTGAATGATGCCAACAGGTAGATTGAGTTCCTGATGTAGCTTTTTACCAAAATAATAGGCGACCGCAGAAGTTTCAGCTGCGGATTCCGGGGTGCATGGCTTCCATCGGCTAAGGCGATCTCGGTTTTCCTCCATAGGTTCATGCCAATGTTCACGGGCTGACTTGAAAATCCTAAGTCCAGGTAGATTAACATCCTTCTCTTTTTCTGCCTCGAAGGAGTTACCAGTGGACCATCCCATGTTTGATTGTCCTGCACACAACCAAACCTCACCGATGGCTACATTCTGTATATGGATTCGATTCTCTCCTTGGATTGTTAAGGAATGACCTGAACTATGAGCAGGTGTACTCAGAAATACCTTCCAGCGACCATCCTCGTTGGCGCTTGCTTTGGCTTTTGCGCCCCAACTCGTATTGATGGAAATAGATTCATTGACTTCGGCCCATCCCCAGATGGCGTTCCGAGTCTTTTGTTGCAAAACCATGTTGTCACTGAAGAAACGAGGAACTCTAACTTCAGCATGCAGTGCGTTTCCAATCGCTAAAAGAGCAACTAGGGTGATGCCACAAAGATAACGACTTCTCACTACTCAGGCTCGAGTAAAGATTTCGCGTGCAGACGTGCGGGTGCTGTCGGCGAAGTTGTCCTCTTCAACACCGAGGCTACGTAGAATGCTAAGGAAGACATTTGACATCTGAGTTTCTCCATTTCGCCAATATTGCCCATGCTTGAGACCCATGTTGGCACCGCCGGCGATCATGGTAGGAAGGTTCTTTGGTAGATGTGTAGTGCTGGCTCCTGAGCCATACAGAACGAGAGTATTATCAAGGACGTTGCTATTGCTCTCCTTGTAACCTTGCAGTCGTTTGAAGAAGTGTACGAGTTGGTCAGTGAGGAATTTGTCGTACTTCGCGAAATTGAGCTGGCCGTCCTTATCCTTAGCATGGGAAAGGCTGTGGTGGGTACGGTTGATGCCAAGCTTGATGGGAAAGGTGTCACTTATGCCCATGCCATCCTCGCGGTTGAGCATGAAGGCAATGCTGCGAGTAATATCTGCGTCGAAGGCAAGCGCAATCAGATCGAACATGGTACGGTAGTATTCGCCAGGGTCGCCTTCGGAATGAGCATTGAGGTTGATGTGGCTCTGGTTTTGTTTCTTCAACGGAATGTCGATCCACTTCTCCGAAGCGACGAGACGTTCCTCAACTTCGCTGAGCGAAGTGAGGTACTGGTCCATCTTGTCTCTATCAGACTTGCCGAGGGTTTGATTGAGTGATTTGGCCTGTTCAAGGACGGCGTCGACCAGTTTGATACGGCGTCTGAGTTCATTGCGCTGACTTTCCATCGACGCGCGGTCCGCACGAAATAGACGATTGAAGATCTGACGAGGATCATTCTCTGCTGGGATAGGCTTGCCCGTAGTGCTGTATGAGATAGTGCCTGTGCGCGAAAGGAAACCTACGCCCGCATCCACGGACATTACAAGAGAGGGCTGTCGGCAGAACTGCTTCGTATGCTTGGCCACGACTTGGTCTAGCGCAACACTGTTGTAGACTTCGCGTTTGGGGTCTTGCAAGGGAGCTCCAGTCAGCCACATGTCGGAGCAAACATGCGGGTCAGATTTCGGCCCATTTGGGTGATAGAGTCCGCCCAGAAAACTGAGCTGATCACGGAAAGGCTCGAAAGCCTCTGTCGACTTACCAAAAACAAACTTACCATCTTTTTCTGCACGAGGAAACCAGCTCCATTCATCAAGCCCGTGCTTGGTGTGCGGAAGTGACATTCCGTTGGCAGTGTACAGGGCACAGAAACGACGTGGGGTTGCCTCGCTTACCTTCTTTCCCATCGCTTCCAAGACTGGCAAGGCGAGAGTCATTCCGGCAGTGCCTCTGAGGAAAGCTCTACGATTGATTTTTGCCCTTGGTCGCATTGTCACTTTTTCATGAATATATCACTTTTGATTACGAATCGGACAACATCCTGCATGAGGAACCCTTTTTCTCGAAGCTTTTCTACAGCATTTTGTTCTAGAAACACAAGCTCGTTGTAGGATAAAGTACGACCTGTGGCATAGGTTGCTAGGTGCTTAAGCGTACTGAAAACTACCCGATCGATTCGTGGACCTGCAAGGTAGGTTTGAAGAGCGGAAAAGTCAGCGACCTCCGTGGAGTCAGGGAGGCGTGCGCCGGAGTCTTTGTGAGTGGTGTTGAATTGGCCACCAGCGTCAAATTGTTCCATTGGTATTCCCCACGGGTCAATACCTGCGTGACATCCGGAGCAACCCTTGTGATTGCGGTGAAGTGCGAGTCGATCACGCAAGGGCAGCGTTGGGTCGATTTCTTCTATTCCTGGAACGTTTGGAGGCGGGTCTGCAGGAGGTTCTGAAATAATCTTTCTGGCCAGCCATGCACCACGTTTGATTGCATTGGGTTCGCGTCCATCCGAGAGACCGGCTAGGATACTCGTCTGCGAGAGTAGACCGCCAAGGTGTTTTTTCTCATGCCGGATTGGCATGAATGTAAAGCCAGTCTCTATGCGATCTCCAAGATTGTGATAGCTGGCTGTAACTTCGTTGGCTAAAATGAACTCCGACTTTAATAGATTCCGCGCAGGTAGGTTGTGGCGAATGAGATACTTCAATAACTCTCCTGGTTGCTGGCGAAGTTGTATGCGCGTATCACGAGTGAGCTTGGGGAAACGCTTGCGGTCCATTTCAACCACATCGAATTTTTCGAGATCAAGCCATTGCGTTGCAAATTCCTTAACGAATCGTTCAAAGCGCTGATCTGAAATCATTCGGGTGATTTCCTGATCTAAGTTTTTTCGGACTTTGCCCTCTGCTGCAAGGTCGGCCAGAGATTTGTCAGGCTTGGTGTTCCAAAGGAAATACGAGAGTTTTGATGCAAGTTCATGATCATTCAGGGGTTCCGCTTCTGGCGTATCACTCTTTTCAATTAGAAACAAGAATTGTGGTGACGTGAGCACAATGGCCAGAGTGTCCTTGATACTCTGAGTAAAGTCTTGGTTTTCGTTATATGAAGACTTCCATACAGACATTAACTGGTTTTCCTCCTCAGGCTTTATGGGTCGCCGAAATGCACGCGTCGCAAAGTTCCTGATGACTTCTCTCGCGTATTTTTCAGGTTCATCTTTGTTAGGAGACTCGATAAAAATGCGTTGGTGGGTTTCGGGTGGCCACTTTTCGTAATAAGGGCCTTCGAACTCCACGGACTTCAATCTAAGCCGAGGCCGTTCTCTTCCGTCAGTGTACTCACTGCGTACACCAATTTCTCTTACCCCAGCTAAATAATTGTCATTATTTTCCTGCACATCATCGCTCGGGTAGTTGTTGATCGCCCCTTGAAATACGTATTCTTCCAATGTCGTATTTTTGACCTCCAAAGGCCTGTTTACGGGTGAGAATGTACTGCCGCAATCTCGACGAAGACCCAAGTGAACACCAAGCCAAGCTGAACGCTTTTCAAATCTTTCAAACCGCACACCAAGTTTGCTTTCTGGTAGTATCGGCGTCAGAACAATTTTATGTGAACTTCCGCCGTTGGCAGCCTTTGCGCCGATGTTTACTGCTCCGGCCGGTAGTCGAACAGCCAGAAAGGCTGGTTGTTGATGCATGGCTCTGAACTCTCGATCATTAAAGCTCAGAGTGAACTCTTGGGGTTTTTGCTGCGGTGGATTTAGGGCGAGCCCAGCTTCGCGGCCTGGCTCCAATAGAGCTTGGATTTCTTGCACTTCCAGAGC
>CAJWWL010000027.1 GCA_913048125.1 uncultured Opitutia bacterium
CAAATCCACCGAAGAGACTCGTGTGGTCATCAATCTTCATGGAAGCTTCTAATTCAAAGCCTTGTACGTATCCATCTCCAACGTTTGACTTTATAACTTCATTTTCCCCATCGATGATATTGCCTGTTGGTGTCCGCATAATCATATCCTCTACATCAGTGTAGTAGTAAGAAATGCTTCCCGAAAGCAGACCTGTGTCAGCCTTTAATCCAAACTCAAAGGTCGTGAATTCTTCTGGAGTGAGGTCCGGGGAGGGGGTTTCGATCTCGTTGCTTCGGTTAGAGTCCAGACGTGAAAGATCCGAGAAATTTGGTGCGCGAAATGCCTGAGAGACACCTCCGAAGATACGGTAGAGTCCTTGGTCGTCCACTAGGTACGACAGACGTCCGCTTGCGACAATATTGTCCCAGTTGTCCTTTATCGAAAAAGCGTCACCTGTTGATGGGTCTTGGACTTTTTGAATTTCAGTCTGAGCGTAAGTGTAGCGTGCGCCCCAATCTAGGTCTAGACGTTCGCCTAATGATGTCTGCGAATTAAAAAACGCGCCTAAAAGGTGGTAGGTTCCATCGTCTCCCAAGGCTCCTTGGATTTTGCTCTCTTTGAAACTGCCATCAGCATTCCAGTCGTTACGGTAGGAGTCGGCCCTGTCTAGGTAGTAACTGGCGCCGTACACGGTTTTGGTGTTACCATGGTCCTTCTCGAACTGCGCCCAGAGTCCGTAGCTGTCGAGTTCGAACCCTTGAATGTCGGTGCGTCCATCACTGCGCTTACGGTAGCGCTCTTCTCCGTGTTGGTGGAGCGAGGCACTAAGTGTGTAGGCATCGAAATACGTGCTGGTAGAAGCGCCTTGGAGTTGGATGTACGAGAGCATGCGGTCTTGGTCGAGAATGCGTGCCTGTTCGTTGCCAACAGAGGACCCTGCCCAGCTCTTGGCATGAATGGTTTTATGGACTCGCCACGCATCCTCAACATGTACTCGATTATGAAAGAGAGTGAGTTGGGTATCAGGATCAATGTAGTACTCGTACTTGGCATCGAAGTCTCTTTCATCGTAGCCTGTGAATGGAAGTTCCCCGAGCCCTGCTGCTTCTATATTGCCGAAATCTTTGTAAGTTCCTCCTACGATTAAACCATACTTGCCAGCCTCTGACTGAAAGAGTTCTCCTCGTTGAACAAAACTGTTTTCTGAGGTTGAGAACCTTGAAAAGCTCCGGCCACCTTGAAGTCGTCCTGTATCCCCATAAATTGGTCGACGGGTAAGTGCCTGCACAGTGCCTCCTACTGAGTCGCTCCCAAATAGTACGGAGCCTTGGGATTTGACCAACTCGAGGGCTCGCAGACTCTGAGAGTCTATGGTGTTCCAGTATTGGTTCGGTCCAGAGCGAAATGCCGCGTTATTTAAACGAATTCCATCTATTAGAAAAAGGTTGTTGTAAGCTGTGAAGCCGCGAATGTAGGGCGAGCCTTGACCGTGGGCCGTTTTCTGGACGACAACCCCAGGGATATATGAGAAAACTTCTGGTACTGAGCGAACTGAGCGGAGAACAAGTTCAGTCTCTTCCACACTATGCAAGTGGTATGGTGCCTCAAAAGCTCTTTCGTTAATTCTGGATGCTGTAATCAGGAGATATTCTAGCTCATCAACTTTCACATCCTCATTAGCCTCGCTCCATTGAGCAAGAAATGTGAGCGATAAAATAATTGTCGTGAACCTTAACATTACGGGTGCTGAACAAAGGATGCAAAAGTTTACTGTCTAGTCTAGAGACATACTTAAGCTAAAGCCGAGTGATACTTCCATTAGTAATGTCTTTAAAGGATGCCTCTTTGTTTGTCCTATTCATCACCGGCATCTTTTTAAGACTTCGGAAGTGTGCAAGAGACAAAACTTTAAGAGCATCCTCTTTGCCGTTGCCATGTTAGAGAGTGGGCAGTTTGTTGCTTCGATGAAATATTTTTACCCCATGCTCTTGTGCTTACTCGCACTTGTAGCTTGCGCACCAACTTCCCAAGAGCAACCTTCTGATAACCTCGATTCTACTGCGGCACAATCTCCGCAGAGCTTCTCACAGACTGGAGGCATTTCTGCGACGGGAGATTCAGAGAGTTATCCAGAACCACAAGAAGACCTTCAGTCCCTTCTGCAACAACTATTTGCTGCTAAAAATCCAGATTACAACGGCAACGCCCAATTCCAGATGCGTGAGGGCGTCCCATTCGCAATTTCCCTAGCTGGCACTGGAATTAAGGATATTTCTATGCTCGAGGGCATCCCACTGATGGCACTAGACCTTAGCGACAATCCTATCAGTGACCTTTCTGCGCTTAAAGGCATGCCTCTGCGCGAACTATTTCTCGAGAAAACTCGGGTCACTGACATAAGCCCTATCGCAGGTGCTCCACTTATGCAGATTTTTCTGAATGAGACTAGGATATCGAGCATCAAGGCCTTGAAAGGTATGCCCTTAAAAAATATCTACCTTCCAGATACGCGTGTCCGAGACCTTTCTCCTCTAGCTGGTATGTCCTCTTTGCAAGGTCTTTGGTTGAATAATTCTCCAGTTGAAAATATCGAGCCACTGCGTGGTCTCCCACTGATAACACTAACCCTGCGTGGTACCAATGTGAAGGACCTTTCTCCGCTCGCAGCAGTGCCTACTCTGCAGAGATTGCACCTTGTAGAAACCCGAGTCACTGACCTAACTCCTGTTACTCAACTTCGTTTAACCCGGCTCCTTTTCACTCCTAGCCGAATTAAGCAGGGCATGGACCTAGTTAGGCTGATGCCAAGCCTTCGGGAAATAGGAGACTCCCTAGAAGGCAAGTTGCCTCCTGCTCAATTCTGGGTGCAGTACGACAGCTCTCTAAAGTGATGAGGCAGTCACACTGAGAATTTAATTTCCGCCATTGCCGTAGGTTTCGATAAACTTACGTTCTGCATCAATACTACCCATAAGAACAAGGTCACTATTTTCTGCCAACATATCATTTGCTCCAGGATTAACCTTCATGGCACCGTCTTTTATCAGGGCTACGATAACACATCCCATGTCAGGTCTTATTCTGCTCTCTAGGACGGTTTTTCCGATTAATGGTTCTGGAGTGGGGTAGCGAAACAGGTCAAGCCCCTCAGTTATTGTAATGAGGTTGTTGGGGCAGAGGTGGTTAAGAATGTAGCAGGCACCAGTTGCATCAAAAGAAATCACAAAGTTGGCGCCGGCCTTCTTGAGTGAGTCGAGATTACGGTCGAGTCGTGCCCGGCTGAAGATTTCGACGTCGTCACGGAGTTTGCGGCAGTAGATGGTCAGAAAAATATTCAGCTCGTCGTCGTGGGTGGTGATGATGATAGCTGTAGCCCTATCCAGTCCAGCACGGTCAAGGTCCTTCTTCTCTGCAGCGTTACCGTATATCGCACCAGGGATAGTGCGCACATTCTCCTCGTTGTTGTCGATGAGGGTGAATGGAATTTCCTTTTGAGCTAGGGCTTCAGCAGTTGCGCGCCCAACTCGTCCGCCTCCGATAATAATAACTTTCTCAGACTTTGAGCTCTCAGCTCCTTCTGGATTAAAGTGTCGATTGTAGGCCCCCAACTGACTACGAGTACCCGCAAGCACGAGCGTAGTTGAGTCGTGAATCTCGGTCTCAAGGTCAGCAAATTTGAAGCTTCCGTGTTCTAGAGTGCCAAGGAAGGTGACCCCGTAGTCGCGCCGGAGGTTGGTTTCCTTTATGGTCTTGCCAACGAGATTTGTACGGCGGGCTCGAGCTTCGGCAATTTGCAGTTGCTGGAATTGGCCAATAACATGAGCGTTGCGCTCGCCACCGGCTATGCGCGTGACGAAGAACTCAGCCATCATTTTGGCAAGCTTCAATACGTGGTTGCTGCCTGCGAGCTCCAAGACATCGTCTGACGAAGGATGGGAGGATAAAGATACAATCCTCAGGTCTTCGCGAACAGAGCGTGCAGAGAAGGCGATATTAGTGTTGGTTACGTCGTTAGAAGTGGCAACCAGCATTGCTGCACGTTCGATTCCTGCATTTAGATAGGATTCGTGTTCATCGAAAGGGCCGTATACCACGGGAAGCCCCAGATCTACCAGTTTCACAGCCTCATCAATGTTGTTGAGCAGGAAGACAAATTGGTAGTCAAACTCCCGCAGTCGCATGGTCAGGCGGCGTGCGATGCTATCATGGCAGGTTAGGATAACATGGTTGGTGATCGAAGTTGCTGCCTTACGGGGCACACGCGATTCACTTTGTGCCTTTGCCAAAGGTTTATAAAAAAACTCCATAAAGGAGAACGGCAGAAGAATAAATAGGTAGATCACGCCTGACATCATAACCGCCAAAGAGAAGAACTGTCCAAGATGGGTCTCAAAGGTGATGTCGCCGTAGCCAACTGTGGACATGGTAATGAGAACCCAGTAGATCCCAGTCAGTATGTTGATTGGGAGATTCTGGTTTTGTCCTTCAGGCAACAGGATTTGCTCCCTCCCCATTATGACGATGAACAACGTGGTATGAACCGCAAGAATGACCGTTAATACCAGAAAGAAGTTTCGAAAAATCTTAAGGCTCTGCTTACCTTCCTGGCTTTTTAGATGGGCCAGAAAATACTTCAGGGTGCTCATCGGCTTAGGAGGATGTAGGAAGGGCGGGTGTTTGGCCCGCCCCTCCCGAAAATCTCAATTTACTCAGTTACTGAGAACTTATAGGTGCAGTGGTGTTTGTAGGTTTCGCCTGGCCGCAGGATTGCATTTGGGAAGCCTTTCTGATTGGGCGAATCTGGATAGATTTGGGTTTCTAAGCAGAAGCCATATCGGTGTTCGTAGATCTTGCCGTCCCGACCTGTCAGAGTGCCGTCAAGATAGTTGCCAGTGTAGAACTGGATACCACGCTGGTCTGTGAGCACTTCCAATACACGTCCCGTGGTAGCCTCGGTGACACGAGCGGCAAGAGCAACATCTCCGTCTTGGTTGTTGAGCACCCAGTTATGGTCGTAGCCTTTACCATTGGTGATTTGAATGTGTTCAGCGCCAATACGAGCGCCAATTTTGTGTGCAGAGGTGAAGTCAAAGGGCGTGTCTGCTACCGGCATTAATTCGCCAGTTGGAATGCCGGCATCAGTTGTTGGTACCAGCTTATCGGCCATGATTTGTACTTGGTGATCGAGGATGCTATTCTCAGCACCAGTGAGATTGAAGTAGCAGTGGTTCGTGAGGTTGATGACGGTTGGCTTGTCAGTCTTGGCCTCGTAGTCGATTTCTAGTGCGTTGTCATTTGTCCATTTGTAGGTGACCACAGAGTCTAGTTTGCCCGGGTAGCCTTCCTCTCCATCGGGACTACTGCGAGAAAGTTTAAGACCAACATATGCGTCCCCCTTGATTTCTTCGGCGGACCAGATATGCTTGTCGAAGCCTTTTTCTCCACCATGCAGGTGGTTGTCGCCGTTGTTCTTCGCAGTGAGCTCGTAGTCATTGCCATCGATGCTGAACTTTCCTGCAGCAATTCGGTTGGCGTAACGACCAGTGATGCACCCAAAGTAGGGATGCCCAGCTAAGTACTTGTCGAGACTGTCAAACCCTAGGATGACTGAGCCTAGTTTACCTGTCTTGTCAGGGACTTGTATATCAGTTACTATCCCGCCGTATGAGGAGATCTTTACAACAGCGCCGTTTGCGTTGGTGAGGGTGTAGAGGTCGACTGCTTGATCGTCAGCCTTGCCGAAATCGCTTTTGGTAATACCCATGCTAGTGCCTGTTTGAGAGTTCTGGGACGGATTATTGCAGCCACCTGTAAGCAGAACGGCTAGGGTCAAGCCCGCGAGAGTGAGGTTGTTTTTCATTTTGTATACTGTGGGAGGTGAGGGTTGGGTGAGTGTCGGTTTCATTCTCAGTGTTCGAACGGTCAAGTCAAGTGCTTGGAATTAGGGTCGGAGACCATTGCCTTTCCGGTTGACCAGCTGCGGGGATGATCTAGCCTACCACGCCTTTTCCAAAAATTGATCACCCCGCATGAACCGCGTCTACATAAAGACCTACGGCTGCCAGATGAACGAGCGTGACTCCGAACAAGTCGCGGTCGATCTACGTAATCGTGGATACAGCATTGTTCCTCACGAGGACGAGGCGGACATTGTACTTCTAAACACTTGCAGCGTGCGTGATCAGGCAGAGCAGAAGGCGATTGGGAAGGCAGGCCATCTTGCTGTGCGGAAGCGGAAGGATCCAAATTTTGTACTGGGTATTCTTGGATGTATGGCGCAAAACCGTGGCTCAGAGCTACTAGATCGTCTGCCTGATCTTGACCTAGTTGCAGGTACCCAAAAGTTCCATAGAGTACCTGACCACTTGGACAATCTTATTGCCTCCATGAACGGTCAGGGGCCGCGCCCTAGCTCTATCATTGACCTTGAGGAGGAAGCCGGTTCCCAGAATACCATCAATGCTCACAAGCCTGGAGAAAGGCAGGTGTCAGCCTTCGTTTCTATCATGCAGGGGTGCAACATGAAATGCACCTTCTGCATTGTCCCTAAAACTCGCGGTCCTGAGCGTGCCCGACCAATCGACGATATTGTTGCCGAGGTTGAGGAATTGGTTGCCAATGGCACACGGGAGGTGACCCTACTTGGCCAAATTGTTTCAAGCTATGGCAGGCGTGAGATTCCCTTCGCAGACAAAAAAAGTCCTTTCGTACAACTGCTTGAGCGACTAAACGCAGTCGAAGGTTTAGAGCGCATTCGCTTTACCTCTCCTCATCCTCGCGGCTTCAAGGACGATCTTGTTCAAGCTTACGGCGAATTGTCCAAGCTCTGCGAATATGTTCACCTACCGGTACAAAGTGGATCCGACAGCATCCTTAAGGCAATGAACCGGCCTTACACCAGTGGACGCTACATGGAGCTTATCAATGACTTGCGGGCTGTGCAGCCAGACATCCACATAAGCACCGATATCATCGTTGGCTTTCCAGGTGAATCTGAAGAAGACTTCCAGCTCACCTGTGATCTCTTCAAGGAAGCGGCCTTTGATATGGCATTTATTTTTAAATACAGTCCTCGTTCTGGCACGCCTGCAGCCGAGTTGGAGGACAACGTTCCTCAGAGCGTTAAAGACGATCGCAACCAAGTTCTCTTACGATTACTCGAACAACAATCCTTACGTCGCAACAACTCCCTAGTCGGAACCGTACAAGAAATCCTTGTAGAGGGTCCTGCTCGTAAAGGCGAAGGCATGTACATGGGCAGGACACGTGGTTTCCGTAAAGTGATCTTTCCTGGCAGCGAAAGATTAGTCGGAGAGCTGGTGCCTGTGCGGATCGATGAATCATCGGTTACAACGCTCAAGGGTCAGCTTGAAATTGTTGGTGTCGCTTGAGCACGCTTGAAAAATTACAACAACTCCGTAATCCAGCCATTTTTAAAATTCTCAAACTATGAATTTGTTTACTGCCACCCTAGTCCCGGCCGGGCTTCTTATGCTTTTAGGCGTACTACTGCTTTGGAATAGCCCGCAGGTGCAGAAGGTAGCGCTGGGTTGGCCTCGTTCACGCAAGGCTGCTGTTCTTCTAATGAGCATAGGTGGTGCATGGTTCTTATGGCACGTCCTGCAACTAAAGCAGGCTGATTTCGGTGACTACCGAAATTACCTATTTGCTGGGTTTTTGGCGGTTGGTATTCTTTCGTTTTTTCACCTGCCTGACTTTCTTGCGGTACGAGGACTTGGGATCATACTTTTGCTTAGTGCTAATGAGCTTCTTGCTGCTGCCTACATGCAAGAGCCTCAAAGCCGTCTCTTTCTTGTCAGTTTCGTTTATTTGATGATTACACTGACTCTATACGTCGGCGCTTCTCCGTACCGGATGAGAGACTTCAACAACTGGCTCTTTGATAGCCAGAACCGACCGCGCCTTTTAGGGGGTCTGCTTGGGGGATACGGCTTACTTCTGGCCGGAGTCGCATTCAACTACCCCTCCTGATCGTTATAGTAATCAACGAGGATTTGGCTCGTGTCGCACGATTCTTTGCTCCTTCTCATTTCTGGTCCAGCTGGCAGCGGTAAGACCACCCTTTGCGACCGCCTGCTTGAGGAATTTGCGTCAGGATTGCAGCGTGTGATTACCACCACGACTCGATTACCTCGAGAAGGTGAAGTCGACGGTGTAGACTACCACTTTTTAGATGAAGCCGAATTTCTTCACAAGGTGGATGCTAGTGAGTTCTATGAATATGCTAGAGTACATAGCGGCTATTACGGCACGCAGAAATCTGCCATCAGGGAACAGCTAAACTGTGACATGGACCTTATCCTTAACATTGATGTACAGGGTGCTGCCTCCTTTCGAAAGATTGCCCGTTCTGACGCCACCTTGGCAGGCCAACTCGTTACCGTTTTCATCCAACCCGCAAGCATTGACCAGATTCGCGAGCGCCTACTGCATCGAGGTAAAGACACCTCGGATGAAATCGAACGTCGTCTTATCACTGCTGAGCAAGAGATGACTCAGAAAGACTTCTTTGACCACGTCATTATCAGTGGCACGAAGGAAGCAGATTACGAAGCATTCCGCCATTTGTATCTCTCGAACCGGGAGGGCTCTTAATCCTTGCTCATGGGTTACGATCCCAAGAAAGCCCTTCTCGTAGGTGTCATTCTTCCAAATGGCGAAGACATTGACCATGAAGAAAGCCTTCTCGAACTAAAAGAGCTGGCTTGTAACCTAGATTACGATGTTAAAGAGAGTATTCTCGTAAAGGTACGTAAGCCGCAGGCTCGCTTCTTGACTGGCCCCGGTAAAGCTGAGGAGCTGATTGCTCTGGCAAAGTCTCACAAGTGCGGGTCAATCCTTTTTGATGAGCCCCTTCTTCCTTCCCAGCAACGGAATTGGGAAAAGGTCAGCGAGCTTAATGTAATCGATCGTCAAGAGGTCATCCTTGATATATTTGCTGACCGTGCACAGACCAAGGAGGCTGTTCTTCAGGTAGAGCTGGCACGGCTCCAGTACGAGCTGCCCAGAATGAAACGTCTCTGGACGCACCTCGACCGTCAACGTGGTGGTGGTACTGTCCAGCGCGGTGAGGGGGAAGCTCAGATTGAAATCGACCAACGTCTTATTCGTAAGCGAATTTCAAGGGTCAAAAGCGAGCTTGAGCAGGTTGTGAAACGCCGTGGTGTGCAGCGTAAGCAGCGTATGAAGGTGCCAGTGCCTTCAGCTGCGATTGTGGGGTACACCAACGCAGGAAAGTCCACTTTACTAAACAAGCTTACTGGTTCTGAGGTCCTAGCCGCTGACAAACTCTTTGCTACCCTTGACCCTACTTCTCGTAAGCTGACTCTTCCTTCCGGACGTGTCATCGTTGGAACAGATACGGTTGGCTTTGTGCGCCGTCTACCTCACCGTCTTGTTGAGGCCTTTAAAGCCACACTTGAAGAGGCACTGGTGGCAGATTTTCTCGTTCACGTACTCGATGGAAGCAGTACTGGTGTTGAAAGTCACCTCAAGACAACACTCGAGGTACTTGGGGAACTGGATGCTGATGATAAGCCAAGACTTACTGTATTCAATAAGATGGACTTGGTGAATGATCCTGCAGTCCGCCGACACCTGACCCAACTTGCGCCAGACGCTCTCTTTGTTAGCTCCCATTCTGGTGAGGGACTGGAAGATCTACTAATTCGTCTCGACGATTCATTACGCCGTACACCGGTCCTCGCAGAACTTCTCGTTCCCTATGATCACTACGACTTGGTTGCCCAGCTTCACAAGCTTGGCTGCGTGCAAAAGGAAGAAACCCTTGATGAAGGAGTCCGGGTAGTGGCTCGAGACATACCACCAGCCAACATGGAGAGGCTGAATGAATTTGCCCTGAACTAATGAACCGCCGCCCGCCCAGAAACTTCGTTGCAGAACCTTTTGAATATCATCAAGAAATCGAGCTCACTATTGATACTTTGACCAATCTAGGCCATGGTCTTGGGCGGTTGGATGGGTGGGTTGTCATGGTACCTTTCACTATTCCTGGTGAACGAGTCAGTGCTCGGGTTTACCGCAACCATAAGAATTACTCGCAGGCAGACCTAGTGCAAGTCCTCCAGCCCTCGTCACAACGTATTGAACCACGCTGTCCGTTATTTGGCGAGTGTGGAGGCTGTCAATACCAGCACATGGAGTATTCTGCTCAAGCAGACTGGAAACGAAAACAAGTTACTGAACTTCTTCAAAAATCTCTCGGGACAGAAATTGCTGTGGAGCCTGTTCACGATTCACCCAAACAATTTCATTATCGCTCCAAAATTACTCCACATCACCAAAAGCCTCGCGATGGCAAGGTGCCCTCAATCGGTTTTCTTCACCATGGGCAACGAAACTGGATTGTAGATGTTCCTGAATGCCCCATAGCAACTGAGGCCATCAACGAAGCTCTGCCTGCTTCTCGTGAAGTTGTTCATGCTAAAGCAGCTTCGGGCAAATTTAAGAAAGGAGCGACTCTACTTTTTCGAGATACTGGCGAGGAAGTTGTCACTGATTTTCAGGAATTGGTTTTCACTCGAGTGGGAGGACTAACCTTTCAATTCAAGGCAGGAGACTTCTTTCAGAACAATCCATTTATCCTCGAAGATTTCACTAACTATGCAGTTCAGGAAGCTGCTGCCGGAGGTGCAAGGTTTCTCATAGACGCATATTGTGGTGGCGGCCTTTTCACTCTATTCGGTAGTCAGCATTTTGATCAATGCGCAGGAGTTGAAATCAACGAGTATGCCATTTTGCTTGCCAAGGCTAATGCTGACGCAAACCGCATCGCTAACTGCAACTTTCTTCAAAGCTCCGCAGAAGCCATTTTTGATAACGTTGAATTCCCAAGAGAGCAGACCGCTGTGCTACTCGACCCTCCCCGTAAGGGATGCGACAGTCTCTTTCTGGACCAGCTTGTTAATTTTCGACCAGTCCGCGTTGTTTATGTTTCATGTGACCCTGCTACCCAAGCACGTGATTTGGTTCCTCTTTGCAATGCCGGTTACCGTATTCTCAAGGTCCAGCCTTTTGACCTATTTCCCCAGACTCGCCACATCGAAAATGTAGTCACGTTGGAACTAAGCGTTTAGCCACGCTTCACAGTGAATGCGTTCTCCATATGGGAGGTAGTGGTCCTCAGATGTAAAAGGCCATTCCTTCTTTTCTGCTTTTGAATTGAAGCTAATGGTTAATTTTTTTGTTAGTTGGGCCTTAAATGTAATCCAGTCGATTCTAGGTAAGTCTGCCTTTTGCACAGATCCTTGTAGCAGCACGCCTTCTTTAGTTTTCTTGATTGCTGCACCAGCTAGTTTTGCTCCTGTTTTGGCATTTAGCACATCGGAGAGAACTGGGCTTTGGAAGCATTCCGTGGGTGGTGCACCATTGCATACATCTTGCTCACATTCATGCAGAGTAGCTGTTTCGCCGAGATCTGCAAGCACGTCCAAAATTGCCTTATGAACCATGTCGTAGAAATTGCGTGGATGATTTGTAAAGGCTGGATGTTTTGGTCCCACTACCAGAGTAAAAGTCCAATCTTTCCAATGAGGAACAATCCCTCCTCCAGTGGCTCTCCTGAAGATGGTGCTCTCGTTACCTCCAGTGACTTCCTTCACCTCACTGAACTTTTGGGAGTAACCGCATGTCCAGCAAGGAACTCTCCAGTTGTAATGCCTGAATATTATCGAACTAGGATAAGGATTTCTGTACAGCAGTAGGAGATCCTCTTCCATGTTTCGAAAGGGATGTTTCTGGCGATCTGGCAACTCAACTAAGTTTTCACTCACAGGATAAACTTCACATTCACTTATCCCAACAGCATCAAACTAAAAACGTGTCACTCATAAAAAACACAGGAGGGCTGTTCTCTTCGAACAGCCCTCCACAACAAACTTAGTACTCGATGTATCAGAGACTAAAAATTTTATATCATCACACAAACATACACCTGCACAGAGCGTGCCAATTTCCGTTGAAGCAAAATAATGCAGATATTTCACCACTAGAATATAGATGCTTATCTTTTTCCCATAGTTCTTTTCAGCTGGTGTTAATGTTGCTAAATCTTTTTTGATTCTAAATTTTAACACAATGATCACAAAGATCGTAAAGAAACGGGTGCTCAGCCAGCCGGTCTACGAACCGGGCAAACCTATTGAAGAGGTTGCACGCGAACTAGGCTTTGATCCGTCGAATATTGCGAAGTTGGCCTCGAACGAGAGTCCGTTTGGGTCTTCTCCTAAAGCTGTTGAGGCGGTCCGGGCTTGGGCGGAGAATGCCTGGCTCTACCCAGATGGCTCCTGCTATGACCTTAAAGCACGATTAGCTGTCGAAAGGGGAGTGGAGCCGGAACAGCTCATCCTAGGCAATGGCTCCAATGAGATCATTGAACTGCTCGGCCATGTCTTCCTTGCTGAGGGAGATGAAGTGGTCTTCGGTTCGCAAGCCTTCATCGTATACAAGCTCGTCACACTACTTTTTGGTGCCCGTCCAGTGGAGGTGCCGATGCCAGAATTTACGCATGACCTTGGCGCGATGGCTGATGCAGTGACCGATCGTACGCGACTTGTCTTTGTTGCTAGCCCTAACAATCCAACTGGTACCGCTAATTCTGAGGATGAACTTCTAGAATTTGCACGATCACTTCCAGAGCATGTAGTGTTTTGCCTTGATGAAGCTTATGCCGAGTATTGCGAATCGGCACCCGATATGCGGCCATTAATGGCTGAGGGACGTAATATCATTTGCATGCGAACGTTTTCCAAGATTTTCGGTCTTGCGGGATTTCGCATCGGCTATGGTTATACTGGTGCTGAGATGGCTGGTCTACTTAATCGCGTTCGACAGCCATTCAACGTAAACGCAGCTGCTCAAGTTGCTGCCATGGCTGCATTAGATGATACTGCCTTCGTCGATGACTGCCGTCGGCACAATCTCGATAACGGCCAGGCGCTACTTGAGGGGCTTAGGCAACTAGGTCTAGACCCTGTGCCTTCTCAGGCGAATTTCCTGCTTGTCGAGTTCGCCGATGCAGGAGAGGCTTTTCAAGTATTACAAAATGGTGGCGTAATCGTTCGGCCACTACAGCCTTACAAATTGCCCAATCATCTCAGACTCACAATTGGCACTCAGGAACAGAATCAGAAAATGCTGAATCTTCTCAGCTCCTACCTACATGGCTGAGAGCGGAATTGGATTTCTTCTTGTCCTTACACTCCGAGGTTTTCTCGTTCTCTCGGAGTTTAGTCTTGTGAACCTCCGCTACAGCGAGGTGAATGAAGCAACTCTCGCCGATCTTCGAAAGCACCCTGGGATTAGCCGCCTCTTGGACAACCTCTCTCGCGCAGGTGAGGTCATTCGTCTTGGACGTAAGCTTTGCTCGTTGGCTACTGGGGTTTTCCTCTTCATGCTTTTCAAAAACTTCATTGTTTCTGGTTGGCTGGCTCTAGCCTTGGCCATTGCTCTTGGTGTATTGGCTCAAGTGTTAATTAGCGACCTCATACCTCGATTTCTTGCTGGCAACAATCCGCAGAAATGCCTGCGCTCAGGTTCCTGGGCAGTTTTCGTCTTCTGGGTCTTGGGGTGGCCATTCCTCAAAATTCAAGACAGCCTTCGTGGTCCACTTAAAAAATGGACCAATCAGGAGAGTGGTGACGCCCTTAATCCGCTCGATGTAGAAGTCCAGTTACGCGCCATGGGCGAAGACTCTGCAACGATCGATCCTGTGGTCCGTCAGATTTTAAGCCAGACCCTTCAGTTCGAAGATCTGGATGTACAGGACATTCTTCTGCCGCGTAACCAGGTGGTCATCATTGATACCACCAAGTCTCTGAAGGAAAATCTCGAAGAAGCCCGTCAAGCTGGTCACACCCGTTACCCACTCTGTGACGGAGACCTAGACAACTGTGATGGGATAATTCATATCAAAGACATCTTCCGCTTTCGTGGGGATTGGGATCACATCAACTTCGATAATTTAAAACGCCCAGTAGTCAGCTTCTCTATTGAGGACACCTTGGCAGAGGTGCTTCCAAAGATGATGCGATACAAGGTGCACATGGCTTTGGCTAAAGACGAATTTGGCGGTGTTGTTGGACTCATCTCTTTAGAGAAGATCCTCGAAACTATGGTTGGTGAAATTCAGGACGAGTTTGACCACGAGGAGAAGCTCATCCGGAAGATAGGTCGTCAAATTTGGCGAGTTTCTGGGCTGGCACCGTTACATGACGTAGAAGAAGAACTGGCCATTCCTGATTTTGATGATGATGAGGTTTCCACCTTTGGTGGCCTTGTAACAACTGAGTTTGGTCGTATTCCTAAGCAGGAGCAGGTAATAGAGTTTCGCAATCTCCGCGTACGCATTATCGAGGCTGATGATAAGCTTGTACAGTTGGCGGAGGTGCAAAAGCTTGAAAAACCTGCTGACGAAAACTTGGAGCAGGCTTGATTACACTTGTTTCTTCTGTGCAAAATCTTTTTTCCAAATAGCGCCATGCTCACCGCCAATAACAGCACGAAAGAAACTCCTTCCAGTTGGTTGATTCTCTCCTGTCTTTTCTTTCTTTTTGCAGGCTGTGAGAGCGAGACTGCTGTCGATAAGGCTACTCGTGAAGGAATCTTGCTGATGGGTAATACCGCTGAGCCTAAGGGGCTCGACCCACACATTGTTTCAGGTGTTCTGGAGAACAACATCATTAGCTCACTTTTTGAAGGCTTGGTTGTCCAGCACCCTTCCAAGGATGGTGTGGCTTTGCCTGGTGTTGCTGAAAAATGGTATCCAGTAAACAAGGCCCGCCCCGATGAGTGGATTTTCGAATTGCGCAAAGATGTTCGTTGGTCTGATGGTAAGCCACTGACTGCTGAGGATTTCCTCTTTGCCTTCCGTCGTATCCTGACCCCCGATTTGGCTTCCGATTACGCGTTCATGCTCTTTTACATCAAGGACGCTGAACCTTTCCACAAGTCCCAGCGCGCCTATCTATTGTTCCGAAACAACGATGAATTCCCTTTGGATTGGGAATCACTTAAAAAAGTAGACTTTGGCCCAAATGAAAAAGCGGATGAAAAATCTTTCAACCGTCTAGGGCTCGACCATTTGGATAGTAAACAGCTTGAGGAATTGAAGAAGGAGCCTGGACGGTTCACTTGGCCCGCTTCTGTTTCTGAGGATGTGCGTAATCTCATAATTGATAAGAGCCTAGAGTTCTCCAACTCTGGTCGTGACTTGTGGGATTTGATTGAATTTGGTGCTACCGCTCCAGATCCGCACACCCTCCGAGTGAAGCTCAATGCGCCGCTACCATTTCTCCCTGAAATAACCAAGCATTACACATGGTTTCCGGTTCCTAAGCACGTTGTCCTCAATCACGGCAGCATAGGTGAACGCTTTACCGAGTGGACAAAGCCCCAAAATCTCGTTGGCAACGGCGCGTTCAAGCTGAAATCGTGGCGTTTCAACGATCATATCGAAGTCGAAAGAAACCCCCAATACTGGGACGCTGAAAACGTAGGTATTAATGGTATCCGTTTTCTTCCAATCGCCAATCTTTTTACTGAAGATCGCATGTTTTATGATGACCTTCTTCATGTAACCTACACAATCGCACCCGAGCTCATCGAGTACTCTCGCAAAAATTACAGCCAATATATGCGTAATGAGCTGTATCTAGGCACTTACTTCATCCGCACCAACGTAACTCGTGAGCCGTTTACAGACCCCCGTGTTCGACTGGCATTTTCAATGGCGCTGGATCAGGAGGCCATCATAGACAACGTTCTTCAAGGGGGTCAGAAGCCCGCGGGAGGCTTGGTTCCTCCATTTGGAGGATATCCAGTTTCCAGTTCAGTTAAATTTGATCCCGAGCGTGCACAACAACTGCTTGCTGAAGCTGGTTATCCCGGAGGGAAGGGTTTGCCTGATATCGAATACCTAACAACTGACAAGGAAACATCTAAGGCCACCGCAGAGGCTATGCAGGCCATCTGGAAGAAGCATCTTGGCGCCAACATTAAAATCAAACAGATGGAGTGGACCTCCTACATCACCAACATGTTCGACAAGAATTATGATCTAGCTGCCGGCGGATGGATTGGCGACTACATGGATCCGCTAACCTTTTTAGATATGTGGATGAAGGACGCCGGTAACAATAGAACTGGCTGGCACAGCGAAAAATTCGAGAATCTTCTAGATCGCGCCGGGCAAACCAGCGATCCACAAGCCCGATTTAAGCTCCTTGCGGAGGCCGAGGGTATTTTCTTGGACGAGCGTCCTATTTTGCCTCTCTATTGGTACACCCGTAACTACCTGCTTCACACTGATGTAAAGGGCTGGGATCCTCTACTGCTTGACAACCATCCTTACAAATTTCTCAAACTTCAGCGCAGTGCAGATGCTCCAAGATAACAGTTAATGTTCCGCTTCATTCTAGGTAGATTGCTACAGGGACTCCTTGTCCTGCTTGCCCTGTATACCATCACTTTCTTTCTCGCCAAGGCCATGCCGGGCGAGCCGTTCACTACTGAGAAAAACGTTTCAGAAACGACTAAACAGTATCTCCGTAAGCTCTACGGCTTGGAAAAACCCCTCTGGCAGCAGTACATCATCTATCCTTCCAAGATTATCTCCGCAGGTGATTTTGGTGTCTCCACTAGTAAGGGCCGCCCCGTTAACGACATCATCTCGCAGTCTTTTCCGGTTTCGCTTGTGTTGGGGCTGGGTGCACTCACTTTTGCAATTGGTATTGGGGTGCCCATTGGAATCATTTCCGCTGTAAGACGGAATAGTTGGGTGGATTGGTCTCTCATGGCTGTAGCCATGGTGGGCATCTGCGTGCCTGCATTCACCGTTGGCCCTCTATTGCAGATACTTGTTGCAGCCAATATTCCCGGGTTGAAGGTGGCTGGGTGGGGGAGTCCTCTTGATTTTCTGCTTCCCGCATTCACTCTTGGGTTGGTCTCAGCGGCCTATTTGGCTCGTCTCACTCGTGGAGGCTTATTGGAAATCCTCTCTCAGGATTTTATCCGCACCGCTCATTCCAAAGGTCTTTCTCCAACACGAGTCATTTTAAAACACGCATTGCGTGGAGGCTTGCTCCCATCGGTCGCATATCTTGGTCCTGCCTTTGCTGCAATGATTAGCGGATCCTTCATTGTTGAGACCATCTTTCAGGTTCCCGGCATGGGACAGCACTTCGTTAATGCTGCTATTGCTAGGGACGAATTTCTTCTCATGGGTGTGGCACTTTTCTTTGGTTTTCTCATAATTCTCATGAACCTTGCCTCGGATATTCTCACGGGTCTTCTCGATCCGCGTGTCCGTATCGGAAAGGAGGCTTCTTAGTAATGAGCGCAAAAAACGCTCAAGCGGGTTCATCCCTTTGGCGGGATGCATGGTTACGAATGGGGCGTAACAAGGCGGCTATGGCAAGCCTAGCGGTATTCACCCTTATGGTATTCTTGTGCTTCGTTTTGGCTTGGTTTTGTAAGGACCCTAATGCTGTCACGCTAACCAACAAGTTCGCTCCACCTTCTGGCGATCACTGGATGGGTACAGATGCTCTTGGACGTGACCTCTTTTCACGCATTCTTTACGGTGGGCAGATCTCGATATTGGTAGGCTTAGTAGCAACCGCCGTTTCAGTCTGTATTGGTGTTTCCTACGGCGCGTTATCGGGCTTTGCGGGCGGGCGCATTGATGCAACCATGATGCGTGTGGTTGATACTCTGCTTTCTATTCCATTTCTAGTAGTGGTCATTGTACTACAAGCTGTTTTAAGCGATTGGTCTTCTGATACCTCCAGTTGGATCGTGACGCACTGGAAGTGGGATAAGACCTTCACTGATAGATTGACCAATATAGTTCCATTATTTTTTGCACTTGGTCTTTTTGGATGGTTGACCCTCGCTCGCATTGTCCGTGCTCAAGTGATGAGCTTGAAAGAGCGCGAGTTTGTTGAAGCTGCTCGTGCACTTGGTTACAATCGATTTCGCATCCTTGTGCGACATATCATCCCAAATACTCTTGGACCTACAGTAGTCTATGCCACGTTAACAGTTCCTGGCTTTATAATGTATGAGGCAACCCTTTCATATCTTGGGCTTGGCGTAGAGGCTCCAAATAGCTCGTGGGGAATCCTCATTAAGGAAGGAGCGAATTTCATGGAGACACACCCAGGCTTACTTCTTATCCCTGGCATTTTCTTCTCTCTTACCCTCTTCTCTCTCAACTTTCTGGGCGACGGCCTTCGTGACGCCCTTGATGTTAAGGCCTCCAAAGACTGATGCCATTACTCGACGTCCAGAATCTCAAAACCTATTTTCACACTCGTGCTGGTACCACCCGTGCGGTGGATGACATTTCCTTCTCCTTAGAAAAGGGCGAAATCGTAGGAGTTGTTGGCGAGTCGGGGTCTGGCAAATCCGTTACCTGCCACAGCATACTAGGTTTACTGCCTCAGCCTCCAGCTCGGGTTGAAGGTGGAAGCGTAACCTTTGACGGCGATGAGCTCATTGGGCTCGACCCCCTACTTCTGCGTGCAGTCCGAGGTCGTCGGATCTCAATGATCTTTCAGGATCCAATGAGTTGCCTGAATCCCTACTTGCGAATCCTTGATCAGGTCGCTGAACCCATACTTGTTCATGAGGATGTCTCAAGGGAAGAGGCCGAGAGCCGAGCACTCGAAATGCTCAAAAAGGTTGGTATCCGCGACGCAGAAAAAAGGGCCAATTCTTTTCCCCACGAGTTTTCTGGTGGTATGCGACAAAGGGCCATGATTGCCATGGCTCTTGTTACAAAGCCCGATGTGCTCTTTGCTGACGAGCCAACAACAGCGCTTGATGTCACCGTACAAGCCCGAATCCTCCAGATTCTTCGCGATTTACGAGACGAGCTCGGTGTAGCTGTTTTGTTCATCACTCACGATCTTGGGGTGGTGGCTGAAGTTGCTGACCGTGTTGTGGTCATGTATCGAGGTAAGGTGGTTGAACAAGGCACTGTCCGAGAACTTTTCAAAAACCCCTCTCATCCCTACGTGAAAGGACTGTTGGCCTGTCGCCCATCCTTTGAGACAAAGTACCATATCCTGCCAACTGTGGAGGATTTTCTTGAAACCAAGACTGCTTCTGACGGGTCTGTCACATTGCGCGAACGTTCCGATGCTGCACAACGTCTCGAAAAACTTGAGTCTGATGGCGACTTGGAGGGAGCTTCCGATTCCTCAGCATTGCTGCTGGAGGTAAAGGATCTGAAGGTGCATTTTCGCTCAGGAGGGGGATTTTGGGGCAAACCTCGCGAAGTCGTAAAGGCGGTAGATGGCGTAAGCCTCAATATTCACAAGGGGCGCACTCTCGGTCTTGTCGGCGAATCTGGTTGTGGCAAGACTACCACTGGTCGTGCCATCCTACAGCTCATTTGTCCCACGTCTGGTAATGTCACTTATGGTGGTGTTTCCCTTTCTGGCCTTGCTGCCGAGGAAATCCGCCCGTTTCGCAAGCGAATGCAAATCATCTTTCAAGACCCGTACGCTTCGCTCAATCCTCGCATGACCATCGAGCAGGCTCTTTTGGAGCCTATGAACTTCCACAACATTGGTTCAGGTCGTGAAGACCGTCGGGCTCGAGTGGTCTCTCTTCTCGAAGAAGTTGGTCTTTCCTCGTCCCATCTTCGTCGTTACCCCCACGAGTTTTCTGGTGGTCAACGCCAACGGCTCTGCGTTGCACGTGCCCTCACCGTTGAGCCTGAGTTTATAGTCTGTGACGAGTGTGTGAGTGCCATGGATGTTTCTGTACAAGCACAGGTGCTTAACCTACTGCGTGAGCTTCAGGATCGTCGTGGGCTGACCTACCTCTTCATCTCTCATGACCTAAGTGTTGTTAAATTTGTTTCAGATGAAGTAGCCGTAATGCAGGCAGGTCGCATCGTAGAACAGAATGACGCTGAGCAGCTTTACCGTAATCCTGTAAACGATTACACTCGCCAACTATTGGATGCCGTGCCCCAAAGCGATTTCTAGACAATAAGATCTAGTTTCTTTCTTTTCTTGCAGGGATCCTGTGCACTATTAACCTGCACAAGCTTTTAAAATTCCGTGGTCTCAACCTTGGCCGTCGCCGATATTTTACTGTTATGAAAAAATCTTATTTACCAATTCTCATACTCGCCCTCCTCGCGGTAGGCGGTGTTTCTACTAGCGTGTACCTGCAGGCTGCCAAAGCTGAGGAAAAGGTCGATGTCACGATCGAAGTCAAGGGTACTGATACGATGATGTATGATAAGACTGCCTTCGAGGTCAAAGCTGGCCAGAAGGTAAAGCTTGTCTTTAAAAACATCGGGAAGCTCCCCAAGGCCGCGATGGGACATAACCTCGTCATCTTAAAAAAAGGCGTCAACGTCGCAACATTTTGCTCTGAAGCCATAAAGTTTGCTGCCAAAGACTATTTTCCTGAAACTAAGAAAGACGATGTTGTTGCCACAACTAAGCTCCTTGGTCCTGGTGAATCTGATACCGTCATCTTCACTGCGCCTGAGGCCGGCACTTATGATTACGTCTGCACCTTTCCGGGGCATTTTGCCCTTATGAAAGGAAAAATGACAGTAAAGTAGCCTTCACCATTGCTACCTGCTTTGCTTTTTTCACCAAACTGAATCTAGGCAAAACCCGGTACAAACCGGGTTTTGCCGTATATATAACAAGCCATGAGCAACACATCCCCCGACAACACCGCTATCCAGCAGCAAGCTCAAGAACTAGAAGCCGCGGAGGCCCAAGGTTTTGGTGCGGCATCCAAGACCTACCTTAAGTATTCAGGGCCTGGTTGGCTACAAAGCGCAATCACCCTTGGCGGTGGTTCCTTATCAGGTGCGCTTTTTCTTGGTATCCTTGGCGGGACAAGCCTGCTTTGGCTTCAGTTGGTGGCTATCATCATGGGAGTCATAATGCTCTCGGCTATTAGCTACATCACCCTTTCTACTGGCAAAAAACCTTTTCAAGCGATTAACGAGCATATCAATCCTGCTCTCGGTTGGGGTTGGCTCATCGCGACAATCACAGCCAATATGCTCTGGTGCATGCCCCAATTTAGCCTTTGCTTTGCTGCCCTCCAAAAGAATTTAGTAGGTGATGCGATCGGGGATTCAACTCTTTCCAAAATTGGTGTTTCAATTACCATACTAGCTGTCGCGTTTTTCTTCTTAAAACTCAACGAATCCGGAAACAAGGCTGGAAAGCTATTCGATATCTTTTTGAAGGTTTTGGTCGGTCTGATCGTACTGAGTTTCTTCGCCGTAGTGGTTTTCCTCGCTTTAGAAGGCAAAGTCATCTGGGGAGAAATCCTAAAGGGATTTATTCCCAATCCTGGACATTGGACCACTCCTGGTGGGGAAGTTCCGGAGCTGCTCAAGGCGCTGCCCGAGGCTGCGCAGACCTTTTGGTCGGAGGCCGTGGTCAAGCAGCAGAGGGCCATCATGATTGGCGCCGCTGCCACAGCCGTCGGCATCAACATGACCTTTTTACTGCCCTATAATCTTCTAAGCAAGGGCTGGA